>NZ_JBHWUI010000085.1:0-36882 GCF_042737525.1 Kitasatospora sp. NPDC059973
CGTGCGGGCCCGGCCGGTCGGCGGGACCGGCGCCGCGGGCGTCCGCCGCGCCGTCCTCGACGGTGATCCCGAAGTCGGTGGCCAGGCCGATCAGCCCGGACGCGTAGCCCTGGCCGACGGCCCGGAACTTCCACGACCCGGCCCGGCGGTAGAGCTCGCCCGCGACCAGCGCGGTGACGTCGTCGTTCTCGGGCATCGCGAACTCGGCGAGCGCGGCGGCGCCCTCTCCGGCGCCGGCGTCGAAGAGCAGCAGGCGCAGCCCGGTCACGGAGCGGAACGATCCGCCCTCGGAGGAGCCGGCCAGCACCACCCGGTCCACCTCGGGCGGCAGCTTGGCGAGCTCCGCCTCCACGGTGTCGGCGATCTCGGCGCCGGCGGCGGTCTGCTGCTTGGGCAGGTGGCGCACCAGGCCCGACGGGTGCCTCGGCTGGTTGTAGAAGACGAAGTCGGCATCCGAACGAACCCTGCCCTCGGCGCCGAGGAGCAGCGCGGAGGCGTCCACGTCCGGCGCACCGGGCGTGGCGCTCCAGCGCAGCACGGCGCGGACCGCCGCCACCGGCAGTGCGATGTTGGCGCCCTTGGCCATCACGTGCGTCATAGCGGACCATCCTGCCTGTTCGCCACCCCTTCGGACAACGTGACCGGAGGGGGCGCGGCCATCGGACTTTGCCAATGCTTGCGGTTTGTGAAGCGGAGGGTAATCTTCCGAGAATTCGATGTTTCCGAATCGCATTCGACCGGAAGTCGTCCGTACGATAGGCGGCCAGAGGGCCCCGGGGGGTTCGGCGAGGGGGATCAGCAGCGCGCGCCCGGGAACCACCGGGCCCGGTGGACCGGTTAACCATCGTGACGCCCCGCACCCCGCAACGGTGCCCGACGGCCCGCACTCCGACCTCCCGCAGCCCGACTCCCCACCTGATCGCGGCACCCCCGAGCCGCCTCCGCACCCCCTCCCGGCCCCCTTCCGCATCCCCGAGCACCGCCCGCACCTTCCCGAGCACGAACCCCGCACGCCCCTGAGCACGAACCCCGCACGCCCCTGAGCACGAACCCCGCCGGGACCGGCGGCCGCAACCCCTGAGGAGAGCACCATGCGCCATTTCGGCCACCTCGCCGACGACGTACGCGGCCGGCTCTTCCTCGAACAGCCCAGGGCCTTCTCGGCGGAGAGCGACGCGGCCGTCCTCGCCACCGCGCTGGGCGCGACCCTCTACAGCCCCGCCACCCGGCCCACGCTGGGTGAGGACATCCGCAAGCAGGCGGGTCGGGGCGTGGTCTCGATGGTGCTCTGCCTGGAGGACGCGATCGCCGACCACGAGGTGACCGCGGCCGAGGCCAACCTGGTGGTGCAGCTCGGCGAGCTCTTCGCGGAGCCGCACGGCGGGCTTCCGTCGCGGGGCGGGGCGCCCGGCGCGGCCGGGGAGGCGGCGATCCGCGACGCCCTGCGGGCGCGCGGCGAGGTGCGCCCGGAGATGCCCGGCGGGTGGCTCGGGGAGGTGCGGGGAGTGACGTCCGAGCCGGCCGAGGCCGCCGAAACCTCCACCGCTCGCACACAGGATCTGCCCCTCCTCTTCATCAGGGTCCGAGCCGCCTCCCAGATCACCGACCTCGCCGACCGGCTCGGCCCGGCGATCGGGCTGCTCACCGGTTTCGTCCTGCCGAAGTTCACCGACGAGAGCGGTGGCGAGTTCCTGGAGGCGCTCGCCGGCGCCGAGGCGGCCACCGGCCGCCGGCTGTTCGCCATGCCCGTCCTGGAGTCCCCCGAACTGGCCCACCTGGAGACCCGCCGCGAGCAGCTGTTCGGCATCGCCCGGCTGCTCGACAAGCACCGGGCGCGCGTCCTCGCCGTCCGGCTCGGAGTCACCGACCTCTGCTCCGCGTACGGGCTGCGCCGCTCGCCCGACCTGACCGCGTACGACGTCGCGCTGGTCGCGGCGGTGATCGGGGACGTGGTCAACGTGCTCGGCCGGGCCGACGGCACCGGGTTCACCGTGACCGGTCCGGTCTGGGAGTACTTCCCCGTCCAGGAGCGGATGTTCAAGCCGCAGCTGCGCCGCACCCCGTTCGCCGAGGCGGAGCCCTCCGGGGTGGCCGTGCGCCAGCGGATCATCGACCACGACCTGGACGGCCTGATCCGCGAGATCGAGCTCGACCGGGCCAACGGACTGCTCGGCAAGACCTGCATCCACCCCAGCCACGTCCCCGCCGTGCACGCGCTCTCCGTGGTCACCCATGAGGAGTACAGCGACGCGCGGGACATCCTGGACCAGGAACGCGGCGGCGGCGGGGTGCTGCGTTCGGCGTACACCAACAAGATGAACGAGGCCAAGCCGCACCGGGCCTGGGCCGAGCGGGTGATGCTGCGCGCCGAGGTGTTCGGGGTGGCGAGGGAGGACGTCAGCTTCGCGGAGCTGCTCTCGGCCTGCCTCTGCGGCTGACCGCGGGGGCTCGTCGCTTGTGGGTCTCGGGTCTCCTCCGCTTCTCGTACCTCTCCCGCTTCTCGTACCGCCCGCGCTACTCGCACTACCCGTACTTCTCGTGCCTCTAGTACCTCTCGTACCTCTCGTACCTCTCGGACCGACCGCACGACTCGCACCATCGAAGGCAGGACCAGTAGTGACAGCACAGCAAGAGTGGACCGGTCGCTGGGTGGCCGACCGGGCGGGCGTCGGTCTGACCGGCTCGGACCGCCTCCCCGACCTGGTCGGCCTCGCCCTGCGCGAGAACCCCAAGCGCGCCCACCTGCTGGTCTCCACCGTGCTCGGCAAGCACGTCCCGCAGCGCCCGTCCGTGGTGCACGGCGCCGGTCTCGACCTCGGCCGCCTGGTGCGCGAGCTGCTGGGCGAGGAGGCGGCCGCCCGTGCCGTCGTGCTCGGCTACGCCGAGACCGCCACCGGCCTGGGCCACAGCGTCGCCGACGGCCTGGACGCCCCCTACCTGCACTCCACGCGCCGCCCGGTGGCCGGGCTGACCCCGGTCGGCGGCTTCGAGGAGGAGCACTCGCACGCCACCTCCCACCTGCTGCTGCCCGCCGACCCCGCGCTGCTGGCCGGTGACGGCCCGCTGGTCCTGGTGGACGACGAGTTCTCCACCGGCAACACCGTGCTCAACACCATCCGCGAGCTGCACGCGCGCCACCCGCGCGCCCACTACGTCGTGGTCGCCCTGGTCGACCTCCGCGACGAGAGCGACCGCCGCCGACTGGTCGACACCGCCGCCGAACTCGGCACCCGGCTCGACCTGGTCGCCGCGGCCGGCGGCGGCGTCGAGCTGCCGGCCGACATCCTCGCCCGCGCCGCCGCGCTGATCGCCGAGGTCGGCCCCGCGCCGGAGCCGCCCCCGGCCGCCCCCGCCCCGCTGGTCCGGGTCGCCCTCGACTGGCCCGCGGGCCTGCCGGACGGCGGACGGCACGGCTTCAGCGCCGCGCACCGGGCACAACTCGAAGAGGCGCTCCCGCAGTTGGCGTCCCAGCTGGCCGCCGCGCTGGAGCCGGGCGACACCGGCCCAGCGGCGGGAGAGGGCCCGGCGGCGGGAGAGGCCCCGGCGGCGGGCGAGGGCCGGGAGTCCGGCGCGGCCGGCTCCGGCCGGGTGCTGGTCCTCGGCTGCGAGGAGCTGATGTACGCGCCGCTGCGCCTCGCCGGCGCCCTCGCGGACCACCTCCCCGACGGCGAGGAGCGGGTCCGCTACTCCACCACCACCCGCTCGCCCGTCCTCGCGGTGGACGACCCGGGCTACGCCATCCGCACCCGGCTCTCCTTCCCCGCCCACGACGGTCCGCAGGACGGCGGTTCGCGCGAGCGCTTCGTCTACAACGTCGCCCCCGGCGCCGACCCGGCCCGCCGCTTCGACGCGGTGGTGCTGGTGGTCGACGACGTGGCCGACACCCCCGAACTGCACGACGGCGAACGCTCCCTGCTCGCCCAGCTGCGGCAGGTCACCGACCGGGTGGTGCTCGCCGTGCTGCCCTCGCACCGGCCGGTCCCGGCCGTCCGGCCGGAGCGGAGCGCGCTGCCCGCGCCGCTGCACGGCCCGGAGTTCTCCTCCTACCGCGCCGACGAGGTCTCCTGGCTGCTCAAGGACCTCTCCGACGTCCCGCTGGAGGCCCCGACCGAGGAGCGCGAGGAGGCCGTCCAGAACGGCGGCGCCCACTACGCGGAGTCCCTGCCGGTGGAGTACCAGCCCAGCCCCGAGTACCAGGAACTGTTCCACCAGGCCCTGCGGATCTCCGCCCGCCGGATCGCGCTCGCCGTCGGCACCGTCGCGGAAACGCTGCTCCGCGAGCGCGGCCGCGGCCTGGTGCTCGCCTCGCTGGCCCGGGCCGGCACCCCGGTGGGCGTCCTGATCCGTCGCTGGCTGGCCTTCGCGCACGGCCTGGACACCCCGCACTACGCCGTCTCGATCATCCGCGGCCGCGGCCTGGACCCGGTCGCCGTCCGCTACCTGGACGCCCACCACCACGCCCCCGACGTCGTGTTCGTGGACGGCTGGACCGGCAAGGGCGCGATCACCCGCGAACTCGCCGAGGCCCTGGCCGGCACCGCCTTCGACCCCGAACTGGCCGTCCTGGCCGACCCCGGCCGCTGCGTGCGCACCTACGGCACCCGGGACGACTTCCTCATCCCCTCCGCCTGCCTCAACTCGACCGTCTCCGGCCTGGTCTCCCGCACCGTGCTGCGCACCGACCTGATCGGCCCGGACGACTTCCACGGCGCCAAGCACTACACCGAACTGGCCGGCGGGGACGTCTCCGGCGCCTTCCTGGACACCGTCGCCGACCACTTCGCCGAGGTCCTGGACGAGGTGCGGACGGCGGCCGACCGGCTCGCCGCCGAGGACCGCACCCCCGACTGGGCCGGCTGGGCCGCCGTCGAGCGGATCAGCGCCGAGTACGGCATCGACAACGTCAACCTGGTGAAGCCCGGCGTCGGCGAGACCACCCGGGTCATGCTGCGCCGCGTCCCCTGGCGGGTGCTGGCCCGCCGCGGCACCGGCGCCGACCTCGACCACGTCCGTCTGCTCGCCGCCCAGCGCGGCATCCCCGTCGAGGAGGTCGACGACCTGCCGTACTCGTGCGTCGGCCTGATCCACCCCCGCTACAGCCGGGGAGCGACCGGCGCCTCCGGCACGGCCGTCCTGGTGAAGGAGTCCTGAACCCGATGAGCAGCCCCAGTGGTTTCCTGGTCGCGAGCGACCTCGACCGCACCCTGATCTACAGCAACCGCGCCCTCGCCCTGGACGTGCCCGACCGGCTCGCACCGCGGTTGCTCTCCGTCGAGGTGCACGACGGCAAGGCGCTCTCGTTCATGACCGAGCAGGCCGCCGGGCTGCTCGTCGAACTCGCCCGCGAAGCCCTGCTCGTCCCCGCCACCACCCGGACCAGGACGCAGTACGAACGGGTCAACCTGCCCGGCCCCACGCCCGGTTGGATCCCCGCCTACGCGATCTGCAGCAACGGCGGCCGGCTGCTCGTCGACGGCGTCCCGGACGAGGACTGGCAGGCCGAGGTGGCCGGCCGGCTGGCCACCGCGTCGGTGCCGCTGGCCGAGGTGGTCGAACACCTGGCGCTCTGCGCGGACCCGGAGTGGACGCACAAGCGCCGGGTCGCCGACGAGCTCTTCGCCTACCTGGTCGTCGAACGCGCCGAGCTGCCGGCCGGCTGGCTCGACGAACTCACCGGCTGGTGCGCCGAGCGCGGCTGGACCGTCTCGCTGCAGGGCCGCAAGGTCTACGCCGTCCCGGCGCCGCTGAGCAAGAGCGCGGCGCTGGCCGAGGTCGAGCGGCGCGTCGGCGGCGCCACCGTGCTGGCTGCCGGCGACTCGCTGCTCGACGCGGACCTGCTGCTGGCCGCCGACGCGGCCTGGCGCCCCGGGCACGGCGAACTCGCCGACAGCGGCTGGACGGCCCCCGGGGTCACCGCGCTCGACCAGGTGGGCGTGGCGGCGGGGGAGGAGATCATCCGTCAGTTCCTGGCCCGTGTCCGGGGCGGGGCAGGCGTGGGTGTGGGTGCGACTGCGGGCCCGGAGGTTTCGCGGGCCGTCGGTACCGAGGGCCCGCGGACCGTCGGTGCGGAGGTCTCGCGGACCGCCGACTCGGACGGCGGGCCGGAGGCCGGCTCGCTGGAGTCCGTGGCCAAGGGCTGAGGCCAGGCGCCGCCGGCCGGTCCCCGCTCAGGTCAGCCGCTCCCCGCGCCCGCCGGCCGGTCCCCGCTCAGGTCAGCCGCAGCAACCGCCGCCGCAGCAGCCGCCCCCGCCACCGGACGGGGCCTGCTGCGCGGCGCCGCCGGACGCGCCGCCGGTGACGGCGACGGCCGACAGCAGCTTCACGGTGTCCTCGTGCCCCTGCGGGCAGACCGCGGGGTCGTTGGCCTGCGCCATCGTGCGGCGGAGTTCGAAGGTGGCCCCGCAGGAGCGGCAGCGGAAGTCGTAGCGTGGCATACCGGCAGGGTAGCCCGGCGCGGGTCGGCGGTGCAGGGGGCCCGCACGATCCGTGGGGGCACCGAGGCTGCCGGGGCCGCCGAGGCTGCCGGGCCGCCGGCGGGGTGGCCGGGGGCGGTGCGCGCTACCGGTGGCCGCCCAGGTCCTCGCGGATCAGCTCCACCACCTGCGCCGCCGTCTCCCGCACCGCCGCCAGCTCGGTCAGGAAGTGCCAGTAGTCGGGGTGCCGGCCGGCCGTCTCCAGCGCCTCGACCGCCCGGTCCAGCCGGCCGACCGCCGCGTCCAGCGGAGCCGCGTGCCGCGGGTCCGGCGCCTGCCGCCCCGCCATCGCGAGCCGCTGGGCGTCCCGGAGCGCGAAGCGGGTCCGCTCGATCTCCCGGTTCGGATCGTGCTGCACCTCGTTCAGCTGCCGCAGCCGCTCGTTCACGGCGACCACCGAGCCGTCCGCGGTGTTCAGCAGCGCGCGCACCGTGCCGAGCGCGCCGGTCGCGTCCGGCCAGCGCTGCTCGTCGCGCGCCCGCGCCGCCTCGGCGAGCTTCTGCTCCGCCGCCCGCCCCGCCTCTGCCACCTGGTCCGGCACCCGCTGGAGGTCCTGCCAGCACGCCGTGGCGAACCGCCGCCGCAGCTCACTCAGGGCCGGCTCCACCGTGCCGGCCTTGGTCTCCAGCGCCTGGATCCGGGTCCGCAGGCTCGCCACCCGCCGGTCGATCTCCCGGGCCCGCTCCGGCAGGTGCTCCGCGTCCGCCGTGATCGCGTCGGCCCGCTCCTTCACCCGCTCCGCGCGCTGCAGCGTCGCCGCCACCCCGTGCCGGCCCGCGCCCTCGTTCAGCCGGCCCAACTCCGGGCTCAGCTCCGCCAGCCGGGCCGCCAGGTCGTCCGCCTTCAGCCCCGCGCCGCGCACCGCCTCCAGCGTGGTGGTCGCGGTCAGCAACGACCGCTTCGCCCCCTCCACCGCCGGGGTCACCCGCATCAGCTGCGACTCGGCGTGCTGCAGCACCGGCTGCAACCGCTGCAGGAAGCCGTCCAGCTCAGCCTGCGCCGACCCGAGCTGCCCCTTCACGTCCTGCAACTGGTGCCGGGCCCGCGCCGCGGCACCGGACTCCAGCTCCTCGGCATCCAGATCGTGCGCGTCCAGCGCCGCCAGGTAGTTCACCGTCACCTGGTCCACCCGGCCGGAGATCGCCTCGAAATCCGCCGCCGCCCGCTGCGCCGTCGCGCCGTCCTCCGCCGCCCGCACCGTCTCCACCGCCAGCCGCACCTCCCGCTGGGTGGAGTCCAACTCGTAGAACGCCTGCTGCGCCGCGTCCCGGGCCGCCTTCGCGTCCGCCCGCACCCCCTCGCCGCCGCGCCGGCCCCACCAGCCCCCGCCCGTACCGAACGATGCCGCCCCGGCGGCGCCCAGCGCGCCCGCGATCACCAGCGGCAACACCAGGGCCTCGGCCACCGCACTCCCCGGCCGCCGCCCCCACCCACTCCCGTCGGCCACCCTCACTGCGCGCTCCCTGTTCCGACCGCTGATCCACTGCCCATTGTTCCCGATCGCCCCACCACACCGGCACCCCCACCCGTCCCACTCCCCGAGCACCCGCACCACACCACCCCCCGGGACCAGGTACTCTAGGCAGTCGTCGTGCCCCCACCGGGCCGCGACGGGGGGCGCGTAGCTCAGTGGTAGAGCGCTGCTCTTACAAAGCAGATGTCGGCGGTTCGAAACCGTCCGCGCCCACCAGCATGAAGGGCCAGTTCGGAGGAGCGATCCCCGCGAACTGGCCCTGAGTCGTTTCCGGGGTCTCAGTCGGGCTGTGCCACCTGCGTGCCAGATGCCTCCGGCGGCGGGTCCTGCCGGCCGAGCGCCTTACGGACGGCTTCACCCATGCGGTCGGCTATGGCGCGGTCCCGGTCGCTGGTTATGTGCTGGTAGATCAGTGCGGCCCGAGTGCTGCTGTGGCCCATCCTGGTCATGAGCTCTCGGGTGCTGGCCCCGTTCTGCGAGGCGAGGGTGTTCCCCGTGTGCCGGAGGTCGTGGAAGTGGGCATCTTCACTCACTCCGGCGGCCGTGCGGGCCCGGATCCAGTCGTCCCGGAAGTTGCTCCGACGGAGCTTGCCGCCGCGGGGGCCGATGAAGAGGTGGCCGTCCGGGCCGGGGCAGCGTACCGGTCGAGGTGGTGGGCCAGGTCGTCGACGATCTCGGCCGGGAAGGCCACCGGCCGGAAGCCCGCTCGGCTCTTGGGCGACTTGTCGACCAGACGGCCGGTGTTCAACTCCGCCTGATTGCGCCGCACCCGGACGAGGCGGTTCTCCAGGTCGACGTGTCGTCGGCGCAGAGCCGCCAGCTCACCGAAGCGGAGCGTGGTGAAGGCGGTCAGCAGCACCAGCGCCCGCCAGCGCGGACCGATGGCGTCGGCGACGGCGAATACCTCCACGGGGGAGAGGACGGGACGCTCGGGGACATCATAGGTGTCGGCCCCCTTGATCCGGCACGGGTTGCGCTGGATCAGCTCGTCGTCCACGGCCGTGTTCATGATGGCCCGCAGCAATTGGTACGCCTTGACGACGGACGGTTCGCCAGCGCCACCGCCGAGGAGCCCGGAGCGCCAGGACCGGACGCGCGCAGGGGTGATCTCCGAGAGCATCCGGTGCCCCAGGCCCGGTTCGATGTACTTGCGCAGGGTGATGGCGTACCGCTCGCGCGTGGTCTCCTCCAGCTTGCGGTCCCGCAGCCAGGTCGAGGCGAAGTCGCCGAGCTTCACCTTCCCGGCGTCCGGATCGGTCCACTTGTCCCGCTTGATGTCGGCCTCGATGAGCGTGAGCGCCACCTCGGCGTCCGTCTTGGTCGGGTACGTCTCCTCACCCTTGCGCGTCAACCCGGTGACCGGGTCCGGGTAGCGGATCTGCCAGCGGCCGGAGCGCAGTTGGCGGATGGAGCCGAAGCGGCGGCGGTTGCCCTTGGAGTTGGCCATCAGGCAGCCCTCCGCAGCGAGGCCCGGCGGACAGAGACGGGCAGCACGGTGTTGGCCTCCAGGTATTCGGCGACGACGGCGGGCCGGACTCGGACGTGTCGGCCGATCTTGATGAACTCGATCCGCCGCTCGGCGACGAGACGGCGCGCGAACCGGGGTGTGGTGCCGAGGAGTTCGGCGACCTGGTTGACGTCGAGAAGCGGGTCAGGCATGCGTGGGTTCTCCTTCCGTGCCGGGGGCGGGTTGCAGTGCTTGAGTGAGCCAGGCTTCGCCGCGGGTGAGGCCGAGGCCGGCGAAGACCCAGTGGGCGAGGACGAGGGTGGTGTCCTCGGTGGCCGGGGTGTCGGGGCCGTGAGGGTGTTCGAGGGTCTGGGCGCGGCGCCAGGCGGCGCGGGCGTCTCGGAGCGCGCCGAGGGTGGTCGAGTACTTGCGGGTCTTGGTGGAGAAGTGGCCGCGGAAGCCGAGCATGTGGGCCCAGGCGCGGAGGCGGAGGTCAGCGAGTTCGGGGCGGGTGCCGAGGGTCCAGCAGGTTCGGATGAGGAGGCGGGCGTGTTCCGGGATGTCGTGGTGGGCGATCTCGGCGAGCAGCCGGACCGGGCGGTCGAGGGTCCCGGTGGCGGTCTCGGCGCCCTTGGTGGCGTACTTGGCGATGTAGGCGGCGACGGCCCGTTCGGTGATCTGCACCAGGCCGGTGAAGTCGGCGCTGCGGATGGTGCGGATGTCGAGCTGGCGGCCGAAGGCGAACCGGTGCTCACGGCCGTCGAGCAACGGGCCCGGGACTTCCGTGCGGCGGGCGGCGGCGCGGATGGCGTCCGTCAGCAGTTCGGCGGAGGCCCAGACGGGCGGGGGCTGTTGGCCGTCCTCGGGGCCGTCGAGGCGGATCACGGCGTGGAAGTGGATGGCGCCGCGCTTCTGGTACTCGGCGACCTTGCCGAAGGAGATGCGGGCGAAGTCGCGGAACTCCCGTTGTGTCAGCCCTGCGCGCTTGGCGACCTCCCGGCGCAGGTGGATCGAGAAGCGGGCCCAGATCTTGCCCGCGTGGGCGTTCCACAGGACGGCGCCCTCGTAGTCGTATGTCTCCGGGTTGAGCGGCGAGCCGAGCGCCGGGTCGTCGGCGGGGTGAGCGATGCCGCAACGGCAGCGGCCGGCGGAGGGCCGGTTGTGGACGGGGCCGAAGCTCGGGGCGGTGAAGGTGGCGAACACCGGGGGGTGCGTGGCGACGGTCTCGGGGGTGCCCTTACCTCCGGTGAGTCCGGCAGTGATCAGGTGGTAGGTATCGCGGCGGTAGGTCTCGGCGCAGGACGGGCAGCGGGTGGTGCGCCGGTTGCCGCAGCGCAGGAGCAGATTCCCGGCGGGCAGGTCGGCCGACTCCAGGTGGTGCAGCACCTGCCCGGTGGTCTCGTTGATCTCGGTGCGCCAGCCGTCGAGGCGGATGGGAGAGGTGCAGCCGGCGAGCCCGGAGAGCTGGCGCATGAGCGCGGGCATGGTGCCGAGCTGGGCGAGGCCGAGGAGGTCGGCGACCGGGGCGGGGGTGGTGGCGGTCATCAGGCGGCCACCACCAGCGAGAGGCGGGCCGATTCCAGAACGGTGCGGAGGACGGCGGCGGCCAGGCCGGGCGGGATGGCGTTGCCGATCTGCTCGAATTGCTTGGTCCGTGAGCCGGCCCACGGGTAGCGGGCGGGGAAGTCCTGAAGAGCGCCCGCTTCGGTGGCGTCCAACTCGCGCTCGGCGGTGGGTTGGTCGGCGGGGCGGAGCTTCCAGGACCGGGCGCGGCCGGTGAGGGCCCAGGCGGGGCCGGTGGTAGTGAAGCGGTTGCCGCCGGTGTGGTGTTCGCCCCGGGTGACCACGGCACCGGCGGTCAGGTCGAGGGCGTCGGCCATGGTGACCCATGCGGCGCGGCCGGGGCCGAAGAGCGATTCCGGTTCGGGGGTCCTGGCATGGGTCGGCAGGGGCGGGGTGACTTCTTGGGTGCGGGAGGCGATGAGGAAGGCGCGGCGGCGGGTTTGTGGGATGCCGAAGTCGGCGGCGTTGAGGATGCCGACCCAGGCCGAGTAGCCGAGGGTGCGCAGTATGCGGGCGGTGTGGGCGAAGAGGGGTGCCACGGCGGGGACTTCCTCCAGGGTGATCCAGTTGGGGCGGGTGTCGAGGGCGAAGCGCAGGGGTTCGACCACCAGGAGCGAGCGGGGGTCGGTGCATTCGGCGCGTAGGGCGGTGCGGGTGTCACGGCCGGCTGCGAGGTCGTCCAGGGCTTGGCGGCAGAGGGCGATGTCGTCGGCCCCGGCGTGGAGTCCGGCGGCGGAGAAGGTCTGGCAGGGCGGCGAGCCGATTAGGCCGGAGACCTTGCCGACGAGCGGCGCTGTCGGGTAGGCGGCGACGTCGGTGCGGATGGTGCGGTGGCCGGCAGCGGCGCGGGTGGCGCATGCGGCGGCGTCGATCTCAAGGCCGGTGTCCGTGTGGCCGAGTCGGCGCAGCCCCTCGGACCAGCCACCGGGGCCGGCGAACAGGTCGATGATGTGGCGGTGCATGGCGGTACCTCCCTCCATGGGGAGGCCCCGGGACGGACCGGTGGTGTCGGTCCCGGGGCCCGGGATCGGTCAGGACTGGTCGGCGGGCTTGGGGTGCTTGGCGATCCACTCCTCGGCGCAGACCTTGTGGACGGGCCTGCCACGGTCGGAGCGGAGGTTGGTGGGCTTGTCGCAGATGCCGCAGGGGGCGGGCTTGGGGGCCCAGTGGCGGGAGTCGCGCCAGTCGAGGGCCATCGGTCAGGCCTTGGTGGCGGTGGCCAGCGGGCGGGCGGCGGTGCCGGTGCCGTGGCAGGCGTTGCAGGTGACCGGGATGGTGGCGCGGGAACCGTCGCGCAGGCGGACGCCGGTGGCGATGTGGACGGTGGCGTGGCCGGAGCAGTCCGGGCAGATCCGCGTCTGGGCGTTGCTGTGCTGGGGCATCATGGGGTTCTCCTTCGTGGGCTTCGGTTCGGGAAGGGGTTGCGGTCCCCGGGGCGGCTGGATGCTTGGCGGCTTGCTGCCGCCCCGGGGGCCGGTCTTGCTAGCGGCGGCGCGAGGTACGGCCGTCGGGCTTGTGGGCGTACATGTCGCGGTCGGCGGCGGCGAGGGCGACGGTCAGCGAAGGGACCGGCAGCTCGGCCAGGTGGCACACGCCGACGGAGGCAGCGGCCGGGAGCGTGACACCGGCGTACTGGACAGGGCGGTGGAGAGTCGATCGGAGGCCGTCGAGCCGGTCGGGCGCGTGGGTGGTGACGACGGCGAACTCGTCGCCACCGAGGCGGGCGGCGGTGCCGGAACGGCCGCACCAGGTGTGCAGGCGTTCGGCGGTGGCCGCGAGGACGGCGTCGCCGGCGGCGTGGCCGTGGGTGTCGTTGGTCGCTTTGAAGTCGTCCAGGTCGACGAGGAGCACGGTCACGTGCTCGGCCTGGTGGTGGATCAGGTGTTCGGCCCGGGTGGTGAAGCCGTCGCGGATGTGGAGTCCGGTGAGTGGGTCGCGGCGGGCGGTGGAGAGCCGGCGGTAGAGCCACACGCTGTGGGTGGTCCAACCGGCCAGGGGCGCGGCGGCGGTGAGGTACGGGGCGACGTCCATGGGGCGGTTCCTTCCGGCGCGGGTTGCGGTCCCCGGGGCGGCCGGATGCTTGGCGGCTTGCTGCCGCCCCGGAGACCGGTCAGAGACCGATGGAGAGAGCGCGGGCGGCGGCGCGGTCGAGCAGGTGGTGAATGTCGGCCTGCCGGGTGGTGGGCCGGTCGTTGTACTCGTCCGGGGAGCTGGCCGGGCGGCCGGTGGCGTGCAGCACCTCCATGACCTGGACCCGCGCGGTGGCCACGGTGGCCGGGGTGCCATAGCCGTGGGCGAGGACGGCAGCCTGAGCACCGAGGAGGCAGACCCGGCCGGAGCTGTCCCACATGGCGCCCTGCACCCAGCCGAAGGCGCCGATGTAGCGGGAGGCGAGCCGCAGGTGATCGGCGGCGGTCACCGGCACCGGGCGGGCCGGGGCGGGCAGCGAGGCCAGGTACGCCTCGATCTCCGCGACCAGGCCGGAGGCGTCCGGGGTGAGGACGAGCGGCGGGAGGGAGGTGAGGGCGATGGTCGTCATGCCGGGCTCACTTCGGGTTGACGGCGTTCACGCCGGAGCGGGTGATCTCATCCACGATCGGGGCAAAGAAGGTCCCGGCGAGGTAGAAGCCGAAGAGGGCGATCAGGGCGGCGACCCAGAGGCGGATGCCGAGGAGCTTGACGGCGGTCCAGACGCCGGCGCCGAGGACGACGACCAGGGGCAGGGTGACGGTCATAGCGGGTCTCCTGTCAGCGGACGGTGCAGCGGTGGGTGCGGGCGGCGATCTCGGCCGCCGGTCGGGAGTCGTAGTCGGCGGAGAAGCCGCAGCGCGGGGCGGTGCAGACCGCGGTGTGCTTCTCGCGGCCACGGCCGTCGTAGTAGGTGGCGACCTGTACGGGACCGATGCGGATGGTGTTGCGCGGGCGGATCGGGCGGGGCATGGAGTGACCTCCTGTCAGGTGAGCTGCGCGGTGATGGCGGCGGCGAGCTGGGGCGGGACGCCGAGGCGGGCGCGCAGGGTGTCCGGGTCGATCGGGGCGCCGGTGCGGGCGCGGTGGTCGTCGGCGACCTTGCGGGCGTGATCGACCAGCGCGGCCGGCACCGAGACGGACGGAGCCCGCACGGGCGGAGCAGGAGCAGGAGCGGGCGCAGGCGGTAGGGCGGGCATGGGTTCGGGGGCTTCGACGGCCTCCGGTTCGGGCTCGGCGGCCGGGGGGACCGGCGGCGCGGTGGGCTCGGCTTCGTAGACCGGCAGCTCGGGTTCGGGGGCGGTTTCGGGTTCGGGGCGGTGCTCGGTGGCGGTGTGGGCGAGAAGGGTGCCGCCGAAGAAGGCGAGCGCGGGCCAGCCGGCGACGAGGATGCGGAGCCAGGCCGGGACGGCGTCGAGGTCGAGAAGCCCGGCGGTGGCGACGTTGGCGCCGAGCGAGGCGGCCAGGGCGATGGCGAACCAGGTCCAGGCGGCCGGGGCCGGGGCGCCGTTCGATCGCAGGACGCGCATGCGGTGCCAGGCGGCGACGAGCAGCAGGTCGACGGAGACGGGGTAGGCCCATGCCTTCCAGCCGTGCTGGCCGGCGGCTGCGGCGAGGTCGTGGAGGTGGGCGAAGGACAGGGCACCGGCAATGGCGGCTTGCACGAGCACGGCGTCCGGGCGGAGCAGTCGCATCGGTCGGTTCTCCTTCCTGGGGATTGGGGCCGGACCGGGCGGGCCAGGGGGCATCTGCCGGGATCCGACGGTCGGGGCGGCTACTCGGCGGCGGTGCCGGTGCCGAGGCAGGTCGGGCAGAGGACTTCGACCTCGCCGGCGGGGCGGGACTTCTTGCCCCGGCCGACGGTGTGGGTCTCGCTCACCCAGCCCTCGCCGGCGCAGCCGGTGCACTGGGGCAGGGCCTTCTTGGTGCGGGGCTTCCTCGCGGTCATGGACCGGGTTCCTTCCGGATTCGGGCATGGCGGGGGTAGGGACGTGGCGCGAGAAGCGGCCGCGCCGACCGTGGTGAGCGGTGGGTCAGCCGGTGACGGGGCGGGGCTTGACCAGGGACGGGCCGTCGGCGGTCGCGGCCGAGGCCGGGACGATCGGTCGGAAGGCCGCGAGGGCGGGCAGCTCGGGCGTCAGGTGGGCGGTTGCCCGGCAGATGCGGGCGGAGTCGGCGAGGGACAGGTCCGGGGTACGGATGCGGGACCAGCCGCCGGAGGAGTCGCCGGCCACGGCCACGCCGGGCATTTCGGGGGCGATCTGTGTGGCGGCGACGACCGCTTCGGGCGAGATGTCGCCAAGCCCCATTTCGGCGGTGGGCTTGTCGTTGACGCGGTGGACGACCCGGCCGGTGAGCTGGGCGCGGAGCATGGTCGCGCCCTTGCCCAGCTCGGAGCCGAATCGCTGGCCGCAGACCTCCAGGAACATCCCGGCAGCGCGGCCGAGTTGGGCGAGGCGGATGAGCTGGGTGACCATGTGGTCCCGGCGGTCCTCTTCCTTGCGGGTGGCGACGAGGAACAGTTCCGCCACCTCATCGACGACGAGCACCACCGGTACCGGCCGCAGGTCCGCCGGCAGGCCCCAGATGTCCGAGGTGATCTCGTCATCCGACACCGAGCCAGTGATGCCCTGATGGTCGCGGATCAGGTCATACCGCGCTTCCATCTCGCCAACCAGCTTGTCCAGCAGCGCACTTGCCTGCTCCGGATTGGTGGCCAGTGCCGACAACCGCGTGGCGAACGGCGCCTGTTCGACGCCGAGCTTGCAGTCGATCCCCACCAGTGCCACCTTGCGCCGGGCGAGACCGGTGACCAGGTTGCGCATGTAGACGGACTTGCCGGTCAGCGTCGCGCCCAGCGTCAGGCAGTGCGGGATGGTCCGGTAGTCCCGGACGAACGCCGTACCGTCGTCCCGCAGCGCCACCGGCACCAGCAGATCACCGGACGGCAGCCGGCGCGGCATCCGCACCTTGCGGAGCACGTCGAAGCCGGTCATCCGCAGCTCCACCACGCCGGGCTTCACGATGGACACGTGGACGGCGTGCACACCCCAGGCGTGGCGCAGGCGTTCGGCCGAGGCCGCGACATCCGCCGGTTCCTGACCGGGCGCCAGCCGCAGGCGGACCCGCAGGCCTGTCGAGGTCGGCCGCACCCGGCGAATCCTCGGCGGAACCGGGCGGATCTCCCGGCGACTGGTCGCCCGGGTGACCAGCACCCGCAGCCGGGACGGCGCCACCGTCAGCCCGCAGGCGTCCATGGCGCTGCCGTACGTTGCGGAGAACCGTGCCGCCGTGACCGGAAGGCCGATCGCCGACCAGTACACCGCCGGCGCCTTGACCCGGGCGTACGCGGCCCCACCGGTGACGGCCACCAGGGGGCCACCCACCTCGGCCAGCGTCAGTAGCTCGGACATGACGCTCAGCCGTTCGCGGGAGCCGGGACGAGCGAGGTGATCGCTGCGGCGCGGAACGAAATCCCGTGCCGCTTCTGGCCGTTGAACTCGTTTTCCCAGTCGCGGGCCTTGAGCCCGGTCACCGCCACCGGCATGCCGACGGTCAAGCCGTCCGAGACACCGGTCTCCGGCACGGTCACGGTGTAGAGGTTCGCGTCGCCCTCGTCGCCCTCGTCGGCGATCGTCAGGCCCACGGTCAGCAGCCGGGCCCCCGTCTCGCGGTCCATGGCGATCTCGCCGGTCTGCTTGTTCACCAGCTTCGGCGCCGGCGGGACGACCACGAACACGAACGCGGTCGAGAGGTCGATCTTGAACACGGCCACGGTGCATCTCCTCTAGCGGAGCTGATCTCATGCACTCATGTACATGAGCTGATGGATAGAAGAGTGCCCAACTCCTGTACATGAGTCAACCCGCCGCGAGAAAGAATCTCGCGACGGGTTGCGGAAGTTGAGGGAGCGTCAGTCGCGCGCGGCGAACCGGTAGTCCAGAACGAACTGGTCAGCGGCCATGATCGTGTCGCAGACCTCCACCACGCGGCCGGCATCCGTGATCGCGTCCCGGACGAGATGGATCACCGGCGAACCCGGGCTCAGAGCGAGCGCCGCCGTCTCCGCCTTGGTCGCCAGTCGGGCCCGGACGGTCTCCACGAACTCGGCCAGGGTGTGACCGTGCTCCTCCAACCGGGCGTAGATGCCGCCGCCACCAGGGTTCTCGGCGAAGGTCTCGGGGATGTCCTTCACTACGTCCCACGGCAGGTAGGACGTCGCCTCCTCGGTCGGTGTCCCATCCCGGAAGTAGCGCCGCTTGCGGGCCAGCACCTTCGAGCCGACGGGCACGTTCAGCCGCTCGGCGATCTCGGCCGGCGCGTCCACGGGCCCCACGAAGAGCACGTTCACGGACGGCTTGCCGCCTGACTGCTCGGCTTCAGCCAGGTAGGCCGCCTTGCCCGCGAGTCGGTGAGCGCGACGAAACCGGTCCGAGGACTTCCGCTGCACCGGGGGACGCGACCGGACGAAGGACCCGCGACCGTGGTGCGTCTCGATGAGCTGTGTCGTCCTCAGCTCGGCGACGGCCTTGCGGACCGTGCCGGAAGCCACCCCGTACCGCTCCATGAGTTCGGCTTCACTGGGGATGGCCGCGCCAGGAGGCAGGACCCCGGATCGGATCTGGGACGCCAGGTCGTCCGCGATCTGCTGATACTTCGCCTTCGCCGTCGATGCGGCCTCGCCACTCGCCATGGTGCTGAAAGGTCTCCTATTCTCCTGTACATGAGTACCAACCCCCCACTTCAACCGTCAACGCCTCTCCACTCCGTGTCTGTGGCCGGTGCGGTCGTGCGCGAGGATGGCCGGCTACTGGTGATCCGCCGCGCCGACAACGGCACGTGGGAGCCGCCCGGTGGCGTGCTGGAACTCTCGGAGACGGTCGAGGACGGCGTTCGCCGCGAGGTGTACGAGGAGACCGGCATCAAGGTCTCGGTGGAACGGCTCACCGGCGTCTACAAGAACGTGAACCGCGGGGTGGTCGCCCTGGTCTTCCGGTGCCACCCCGAAGGCGGCAGCGAGCAGCTGTCCGACGAGTCGACGGCCGTCGCGTGGCTCACCCCGGAGGAGGTCGCGGACCGGATGGGCGAGGTTTACGCCGTCCGTCTGCTCGATGCCCTCCAGGGCGACGCGGCCCCGCACGTCCGGACGCACGACGGCCGGACGCTCATCGACATGCTGCAGGCGACCTGAGTCAGCGGGGCTTCCTTCCGCGCTTGCTCATCTGGCTCCAGACATAGCGGTGACGGGCGATGGTGAAGACCCGATCCACCCTGTTCGGGGACAGTTCCGCCGGCCGGGAGGGCAGGACGGAGGCGATCTGCTCGCCGTCGATGACCGTCACTCCGGGCGTCGCACCGAGCGTGATCCTCTGGGCGCCCACGACGGCGATGACGGGGTGAACCGGCACGTCGAAGCCGCACCACTCGGTCAGCAGCTTGGCGGTCCGGCTTGCCTCGAACTCTGAGTTCTCCAGATACGGGAAGCCGTTGCGGTTGACCTTCACGATCTTGTCGCCGACCCACACCGTGGCGCCGGGGTGGTGCTTCGAGTTGACCGTGAAGACGCCCGGCGGGCCGATCACCACGTGGTCGATGTCCGATCCGGACGGCAGCGGTATGCCATGCAGGACCTTCCAGCCGGCGGCTTTCAGTGGCTCCAGGCGGGCGCCCACGATCTGCTCGCCCTCCAGCCCGCGGAGGGTGGTCGTGTCGCCGAGGCGCTGCCGGGAGACCTTGGCGGCGAGGCGGACGAGCAGCTTGTACTTCTCCTCGCCCTGGCGTACCAAGCTCTCCAGCCCGGCGCCGGGGAGGTTTCGCGCGAGGTCGTCATCTTCTCGCATGGGAGGCAGGAACGGCACCTCTGCCCGCGGCTGTGGCGCGGGAGGCGGGACTACCTTCGCTGGTTGGCGCTTCGCCTCTCGGTATTGAACAGTTCGTTGTGGCACGTGGTTACCGAAGGAGCGGCACCAGTCTTCGACCTTGGCCAGTGCAGAGGCTTCAAGCTCTGGGATGTCCACGATGACCACCCCGGTCTTGCAGTCCAGCCAAGCCACCGAATCGCCGCGGGCGCCGGCCGTGTTCACATAGAGCCGCTCCTTGCCTGGCACTCGCCACAGCTTGACTACCAGCTCCGTCATGCCCATCCCTCCCGTGTGCCCTCCCTGACACGGGATCATCATGCCCACGTACCGATCGACAGGAACGCGGCGAGTCAGGTAGCCGAGGCGGTTCGGCCAGCAGGTGAGAGAGCAGGGCCGAAGGAGGAGTAGAGAAGGAGGGGTGTTGCGTAAAAACCTTCTCTACGGGTTCAAGGGCGCGCCCGGCGCGCCAGCGCACGGCCCTGCCGCTCGCCGCCGCTCCTGTCTGCGCCCCGCGGCGGCGGCGGCCGGCCGCGCCAGGCGGGAGGACATGGGTGCAGGTCACTACCGGCCGTGGCTGGTGACGGGCGGCTCCACGGTTTTACCCACCTGCCAGGACCGGGACCCTCGTCGAGCAAGACCGGGGGGCCACTCGGCCAAATTGCGGTCAGGCCCAAAAGCCCTGACCGAGTCGCAACAGCTTACGGCCCCCCGATCATGCGCGACCCCAGACCAGACAGGACACCGGCCAAAACCGCTCCACCGCCCGCGCGAATTCCGCCCCCAAGCCGATCAATCGCCCTTTACTGCGCAATTGAATTCAAATTGATAGCAATTGCCGCCACTGGCTCCTATCATCACATTTCGGGCCTTGACGCAGCCCGAGTGCCCGACTTATGGTGATTTGACTGATTCGAAGGTCGAGATCCCCTTCTTTCGCAAATCACAATCAATGAAAGTCGGTGCTTATTTATGTACGAGCGCTTCAAGGTTCAGATCTCCACTGACCGCTCCAGCGGCCGCCCCGAGCGCAAGTCGGATCGCCGCGTCACGGCAGAAGTCTTCGAATATGGCGAGCTGCAACACTCACTTGCTGTATCGGCAGACGGCTACAGCCAGGGAGACCCGTCATGGCGGCATGAGGTACACCAGGAGGGAGGCATGCTTGTGATCGAGGGAGACGGTGTGAGTCGGTCGGTTAGGACCACATTCATCCCTGCCGCGTGAACTCCAAGCGCAAGAACAGTGGGGTTACGCCCAGCCTGCCCACCCTGGCCTAATCGTTGGATCCGCAGGTTACTCACGCCCGCCTTGGTGATCCCTCCCTCCAGGGCGAGTGTCTAACTGCGCTACAACGGGCGTGCACTTCGGTGGACGGCTGCGGACGCCTGCGGACCGTTCGGGCAGGTCAGTGGCACTGCCCGCCCAGGTCGGGTGAGTGCCCAAGTTGCTTCGGGATGAAGAGGCCGTGGGCTCAATCCTGCCAGGCGGAGGTCCCGCCGGAGACAAACGGTGGGGCCTCCAACGTGCCGCCCCTGTCAAGCAAAACGATGGCCCGATTGTCGTACTGGCATGCCAGGATCGCGGGCGGACCGTTTTGTTCGTTGAAGGGGGCGGCGCTGTGGGGCGTTCGTTGCGTGTGGGTGACGTGCTGCGGTACACGGCTTCGAAGGACACAGCGCCGGCGACGGTCGATGGGTTCGACAACTTCTACTTCGTCACGGACAGTCCCGGGCGGAAGCGGGCTCTGCTTGAAGCCGGGATCAACGCGATGGCCAAGGTCAAGGTCGGCCACGGGGCGAGGCGCCCGGCGGTGACGATCCGATCAAGTCCTTGGAAGGCGGGAACGGAGCAAACGCCGTGGCACGACGTGTTCGACATCGACAACGGTCACGTCCGCTACTTCGGTGACCACAAGCCGGAGACGACGAAGCCGGTCGGCGCCACCTCGGGCAACGCGGCGTTGCTGGAGGTGTTCGACAGTCACCAGGCTCCCACCGCCGGGGGGAGGGCTAGCGCGGCGCCGCTCCTGCTGTTCCGGTCCATATCGAAGAACGGCAAGGTCAAGGGGCATGTCCAGTTCTGTGGCGTTGCTCTGATCGAGCGGGCGGAGCGGGTGGTTCAGTGGGGTGGACCGGCGCGGACGACGTTCACCAACTACGTCTTCGATCTGGTGGTTATCGACCTCACCGCGGAGGGCGACACGCTGGACTGGGACTGGATCACTGCACGGCGAGACCCCGAGATAACCGATGCCGAGGTGCTGGAACTGGCACCCGCGGCATGGCGGGAGTGGGTGAAGCACGGTTACTCCGTGCTGCCGAAGGTGCGCCGGCGAGTGGCCCGCTCGCAGGTCGTCAAGGTTCGCGAACAGAGGCCGGTACCGGGCAGCTCGGTCGAGGCGGACCTCCAGGCGGTCTACAGGCGGTTTGACAGCGACAAGCATGCATTCGAGGTGCTGGCCGCGGTGGTTGCGGCGAAGGTGATGCGAGCCTCCGGGCACAGGTACAACGAAGGCTGGCTCACCCGCCGGTCAGGGGACGGTGGGGCGGATTTCGTCGGCCGGCTGGACCTGGGCAGTGGTCTGGCCGGTACCAAGCTGGTCGTTCTGGGGCAGGCGAAGTGCATCAAGCCGGAAAGCCTGGTGTCGGCCGAGCAGATCGCCCGGGTTGTGGCCAGGCTAAGGCGCGGGTGGATCGGTGTGTACGTCACGACCGGGTCGTACTCGGAGCCGGCGCAGTTGGAGATGGTCGAAGACCAGTACCCCGTGCTTCTGATCAACGGGCGGGACCTACTCAAGGAGCTGTACGAAATAGCGGGCAAGGATCACGGCGGTGATCTGATGAGCTGTGTCGAGGATCTGTTGAGCAGCCGCTCGCTCGAAGTGCTCAACCGGAGGCCCGAGGAGATCCTTCTCGACTGAGCTTTTGCAGATGGCGTTCCGCGTGCCACAGGCGTGCCAGATCGGGCGGCACGTGGCGGTCAGTCGCGGGCGTCGGCGGTGAGGCAGTTAGAGAACGGGCAGGCCAGGGGTAGCGCAGGTCAGAGCGGGTGCCACACGCCAAGCCTTACAAAGCAGATGTCGGCGGTTCGAAACCGTCCGCGCCCACCAGCCCGAATGCCCCGGACCGATCATGGTCCGGGGCATTTGACATCTCGGACCGACATCAGTGACGACGCTTGAGCGGTCGGTCCATGTTCCCGAGCGCCTCGCGCTGGGTGTCCTGGGCCACGTGATCAGGTGAGGTTGGCGGGAAGAGCCCGGACTCGCCCGCCCTTCCCATGGCGTACATCGAGAACGCCGGCCCCTTCCAGCTGCGCGGGCGCGCGCCGGACGGTTTCCCGAGCGGCACCAGTCCTCTGGGCGAGTCGAGTGTCTGAGCGATCGCGGTGAGTTGGTCGAGCACCGGTACCTTGGGCTCGGCGCCAGAACATCGAGCGCGCGCTTCACCGTGGTGCGGGCGACGGAGTACTCCTCCACCAGCGCGGCTTCAGAGGGAAGCGACGTCATCGTAGAGTCCCTGCCAAGGCCTTTCTGGTCGCCGGTGCAGATGTCGCAATCCACCGGTCGGCCCGCGGAGTCGACAGCGGCATGGACCTTGCTGCTCAACCCGCCCCGGGAGCGGCCGAGTCCGGCTCTCGCGGCCAGTCCGGACGACTCGTGGTGGGCCCGGACGATCGTCGGCCCAGGTCGGGACGGTTGTCCTGGTCTGGACCGCAGGCGTTTGCGGGGAGGGGGCGGGTAGGCGGATTGATCATCGGGGAAGCGGGTAGCCCCGGGGCATGATCGGAGGTGATCGCTGATGGGCGGACAGACTTCGGCCGAGGTGGCCGGGGAGGCTGACGGGCCGGCGCAGGGTGAGAGTCGGGCCGAGCTGTCGTCGCGGCTGAACTGGTTGCGGGCAGCCGTGCTCGGGGCCAATGACGGTGTGGTCTCGACGGCGGGAATCGTGACCGGTGTCGCCGGGGCCTCGGGTTCGCGGACGGCGCTCGTGGTGGCGGGGGTGGCGGGTCTGCTGGCCGGGGCGATGTCGATGGCGGCCGGGGAGTACGTCTCGGTCAGCACGCAACGGGACACTGAGCAGGCCGCGTTGGCGAAGGAGCGGCGCGAGCTGGCGGAGGATCCGGAGGGGGAGCTGGACGAGTTGACCGACTTCTTCCGTGGTGCCGGGCTCGATGAGGGTCTGGCCCGTCGGGTGGCCGTGGAGCTCACCGAGCGGGACGCGCTGGCGGCGCACGCGCACACCGAGCTGGGGATCGACCCGGAGGCGCTCACCAACCCCTGGCAGGCGGCGTTCGCGAGCGCCGCCGCGTTCACGCTGGGGGCGCTGGTGCCGTTGCTCGCCGTGCTGTTGCCGCCGGAGTCCTGGCGGCTGGGCGTGACGGTGGCGGCCGTCCTGCTGGCGCTCACCGCGTCGGGCTGGGTGAGCGCCCGGCTGGGCGGCGCGGGGCCGCTGCGGGCGGTGCTGCGGAACGTGGCGGGCGGCTCGCTGGCGATGGTCGTCACCTACAGCGGCGGTGTCCTGCTCGACCGGGTGACGGGCGGCTGACCGGCACCTGACCGGCGTCCGAGCGGGTGCGGGGCCAGGGAGGCTGTGTTTGTGTGAGCGCAGACTGCTTGGGAGAGGTGAACCACGGTGACCATGCCCCCGTTCGGATCGAGCGATCCGTTCTCCGACCTGCTCAGCCGGTTCTTCGGCATGAGTCCGACGGCCTCCCCGCCCGCCGTACAGCGGGTGCCGATCGGGCGGCTGCTGAGCGAGTCCTCGCAGGAGCTGCTGGCGCTCGCCGCGCAACGCGCCACCGAGGACGGGAGCAGCGACCTCGACACCGCTCATCTGGTCTGGGCCGCCACCAAGGTGGAGGCCTCGCGGCGGATGCTGGAGCGTGCCGGCATCGACCCCGAGCAACTCGCCGAGGACCTGGGCAGGGAACTGCCCTCCGGGGGCGGGGCGCAGACGCCGGGCGGGCGCCCGGCGCTCACGCCGTCCGCCAAGCGCGCGCTGCTCGCCGCGCACGCCCGTTCCCAGGAGGCCGGCGCGTCGTACATCGGGCCGGAGCACATCCTCGGCGCGCTGCTGGACGAGGAGCGCTCCGGCGCCGGCACGGCGCTGCGCAACGCGGCGCCCTCGCCGGAGGCGCTGCGCACGGTGATGGAAGGGCGCGGGACGGGTGGTGAGCGCAGCGGCACCGGCGCGCGCCCGAGCCAGACGCCCACGCTGGACGAGTACGGCCGGGACCTGACCGAGGAGGCGCGGGCGGGCAGGCTGGATCCGGTGGTCGGCCGGGCCGAGGAGATCGAGCAGACCGTCGAGATCCTCTCCCGCCGGACCAAGAACAATCCGGTGCTGATCGGCGAACCCGGCGTCGGCAAGACCGCCATCGTGGAGGGTCTGGCGCAGCGGATCGTCTCCGGGGACGTGCCGCAGAGCCTGCGCGAGAAGCGGGTGGTCGCCCTCGACCTCACCGGGCTGGTGGCGGGTTCCAAGTACCGGGGCGAGTTCGAGGAACGGTTGAAGAGCGTGATCGACGAGGTCACGGCGGCCGAGAAGAGCGTGATCCTCTTCCTGGACGAGCTGCACACCGTGGTCGGCGCGGGCGGTGGCGGCGAGGGTTCGATGGACGCGGGCAACATCCTCAAGCCGGCGCTGGCCCGCGGCGAACTGAGCGTGGTGGGCGCCACCACCCTCGACGAGTACCGCAAACACGTGGAGAAGGACGCCGCGTTGGAGCGCCGCTTCCAGCCGGTGCTGGTGCCGGAGCCGAGCGTCGAGGAGACGGTCGAGATCCTGCACGGGCTGCGTGACGCCTACGAGGCGCACCACCAGGTGCGGTTCACCGACGAGGCGCTGGACGCCGCCGCGAGCCTCTCCGACCGCTACGTGAGCGACCGCTTCCTGCCCGACAAGGCGATCGACCTGCTGGACCAGGCCGGCGCGCGGGTGCGGCTGCGCAGTCTGAGCGGCTCCACCGAGGCGATGCCGGTGCAGGACCGGATCACCAAGCTGCGCCGGGAGCTGGAGGAGGCCGTCGCGGACGAGGAGTTCGTGCGGGCCGCCAACCTCAAGACCGAGCTGCGGCAGACCGAGGACGAACTGGCCGCGGTCAGGGAGTCGCGCGAGGAGGTCGTCGCGGTCACCGCGGAAGACATCGCGCAGGTGCTCTCGGGCCGGACGGGCATCCCGGTCGCGGAGCTGAACGCGACCGAGCGCGAGCGGCTGCTCCAGCTGGAGGAACACCTGCACCGGAAGGTGATCGGGCAGGACCAGGCCGTCACGGCGGTCGCCCAGGCGGTGCGGCGCGGCCGGGCCGGGATGGGCGACCCGGAGCGGCCGACCGGGTCCTTCCTGTTCCTCGGGCCGACCGGCGTCGGCAAGACCGAACTCGCGAAGGCGCTGGCCGAGCTGCTGTTCGGTGATCCGGACCGCATGATCCGCTTCGACATGAGCGAGTTCCAGGAGAAGCACACCGTCTCCCGGCTGGTCGGCTCGCCGCCCGGGTACGTCGGCTACGACGAGGCGGGGCAGCTCACCGAGGCGGTCCGCCGCAAGCCGTACAGCGTGCTGCTCTTCGACGAGGTGGAGAAGGCGCATCCCGACGTCTTCAACCTGCTGCTCCAGGTGCTGGACGACGGGCGGCTGACGGACGCCCAGGGGCGTACGGTCGACTTCCGCAACACCGTGGTGATCATGACCAGCAACATCGGCTCCCAGCGGATCCTGGAGCACGCGGGCGACGTGGACGAGATCAGCGACGACCTGATGAGGGACCTGCGGACGCACTTCCGGCCGGAGTTCCTCAACCGGATCGACGAGGTGATCGTCTTCCACGCGCTCTCCCGCAAGGACCTCCTCAAGGTGGTCGACCTGATGCTGGAGCGGAGCCGGCGCCGGCTGAAGGCGCAGAACATCGACCTCGAGATCACCGACGGGGCCAAGGAGTGGCTGGTCAACCGCGGCTACCAGCCGGAGTTCGGGGCGCGGCCGCTGCGCCGCACCATCCAGTCCGAGCTGGACAACCGGATCTCCAACCTGCTGCTGGACGGTACGGTCCGGGAGGGGGACACGCTGATCGCGGAGGTGGACGGGGGCGAGCTGGTGGTGGCGCTGGCCCGGCCGGAGCCCTCGGCGAAGGCGGAGGACGCCTGGGCGAAGGCCGCCGATCCGCAGTAGCGGTGCGGTCGGCTTTGTTGGTGCGGACCAGGTCGGACCGGTCAGCGAGGTTCGGGCGTACTCCCGCGGGAGTACGCCCGAACGCCACCCCGGGGTGACGCGGTGGGCCGGGCCCGGGGTCTAGCCTTCCGGGCATGACGCCGCGTACACCCAAGCCGTCGCGGGCGCACCCCGGGCTGTCGTCGTCGGAGGAGCCGCCCGTGTCGGGAATGCCCCCCGGGGCGGGAGAACATCCCGGGCCGGGGTCCGCCATGCCCGAGGGCGGGCGGGCCGAGCCCTGGCGCCCGCCGTGGGTGCGGGCGGCGAAGGCCGGCTGGCCGGTCGCCACCGCGCTGGTCGTCGCGGCGGTGCAGGTGGTGGGGTCCACGGCAGCCGCCGGCCACCAGAGCGGGCGGGTCCAGCTGGACCCGTTCGGCTACCTGCTGCTGCTCCTCGGGCCGGCGTTGCTGGTGCTGCGCCGCCGGTGGCCGGTGGCGGCGGTGGCGGGGAGCTCGGCCGTCACGGTGCTGTACCTGGCCGCCGGCTATCCGTACGGGCCGGTCTTCGCCAGCTGGGTGATCGCCTGCTGCGTGGCGGTCGCCTCCGGGCACCGGCAGGCCGCCTGGGCGGGCCTCGGCGGGGTCTACCTCGCCCATGTGCTGATCACCTTCGTGGTGCCGGCCGACTGGCTGCGCACGGAGCAGCAGCAGATCGCCTGGTGGCAGGAGCTCGGGCTGGTGGCCTGGCTGCTGCTGGTGCTGTCGGTGGCCGAGATCGTCCGGTTCCGGCGGGAGCAGCTCGCCGCCCACCGGGAGTACCGCCAGCAGCAGGAGCAGCGCCGGGCCGACGAGGAACGGCTGCGGATGGCGCGCGAGTTGCACGACATCCTGGCGCACAGCCTGTCGCTGATCACGGTCCAGGCCGGGGTCGCGCTGGAACTGATCGACAGCAGGCCGGAGCAGGCCCGTGCGGCGCTCACGACGATCAAGGCGACCAGCAAGGAGGCCCTCGGCGAGGTCCGCCAGGTGCTGGGGACGCTGCGCGGGCCGGGTACGGCCGCGCCGCGCGGTCCGGCGCCCGGGCTGGCCCGGCTCGACGAGCTGACCGAGCAGGCGCAGCGGGCCGGGCTGGCCGTCGAGGTGCGCGAGACGGGTGACCGGCGCGCACCGGCCGCCGGCGTCGACCTCACGGCGTTCCGGATCGTCCAGGAGGCGTTGACTAACGTGATCCGGCACTCGGTGGCCCGGCGGGCCACGGTCGGTCTGGACTGGTCGGACCCGAGCGCGTTGGTCGTCACGGTCGACGACCCCGGTCCGGCCGCGGTCGGCGACGCGGGTGGCACCGGCAGCGGGCTCATCGGCATGCGGGAGCGGGCCGCCGCGTTCGGCGGCGCCATCGCGGCGGGACCGCTGGTCGGCGGCGGATTCCGGGTCCGGGCGACGCTGCCCACGACCGGGGCGGAGGACGAGTGATCCGGGTACTGCTGGCGGACGACCAGTTGCTGGTGCGGGCGGGCTTCCGGGCGCTGCTCGACCAGCAGGACGACCTGACGGTGGTCGGTGAGGCGGACGACGGCGACGCCGCCGTCCGGCTCGCCCGCGAACTTCGCCCGGACGTCGTCCTGATGGACATCCGGATGCCCCGCACGGACGGGCTGGCGGCGACCCGGCGGATCGCCGCCGATCCGGCCCTGACCGAGGTGCGGGTGGTCGTGCTGACCACCTTCGAGCTGGACGAGTACGTCTTCGAGGCCCTGCGATCGGGGGCGGCCGGCTTCCTGGTCAAGGACACCGAGCCGGCCGAGCTGCTGCGTGCCGTCCGGGTCGCGGCCGCGGGGGACGCGCTGCTCTCGCCGGGGGTGACGCGCCGTCTGATCGGCGAGTTCGCCGCCCGCTCCAAGGCGCCGGAGCAGACGCCGGCGGGGCTCTCGGACGTCTCGGCGCTCACCGAGCGGGAGCGGGAGGTGCTGGCGCTGGTGGGTCTGGGGCTGTCCAACGCGGACATCGCCCGCCGACTGGTGGTCAGCCCGCTGACCGCCAAGACGCACGTCAGCCGGGCGATGGTGAAGCTCGGTGTGCGGGACCGGGCGCAACTCGTCGTGCTGGCCTACGAGTCGGGGCTGGTCCGGCCCGGCTGGCTGGGCTGAGGACGGCTTCCGGCGGGTGGGGGCCCGGGTCTGGACGACGTCCCGGCCCGAGCCTGCTCGTATGCCCTGGGCCGTCCCGCACGCCCGGGGCCGGCCCGTCGTACACCCCCTCCCCGTGCCTGTCCGCTACTTCCCACGCGCGGCTGCCGGGCCGTCCGTACTCCCGCGGGAGTACTTCAACGGCCGCTGCCCGGAGGACGCGGAAGCAGGCTCCCCGGCGGGACGCTCTAGGTGTTTCGGGACGCACCCCGAAGCGGCTGAAGCCCACCGCCGAGGAGATGAACCACCATGTACACGCTGCTGGCCGACCACGACGGGCATTGGCCCGGCCCCTGGATCCTGCTGATCCCGCTCGCCTGGGCCGCCGTGGTGTTCCTTGTGATCGTCGTGCTGCGCCGGGCGGTCTGGCGCCGCGGCTGCGGCGGCGGGGCGGACCACCCGCTGGCCGTCCTCGGCCGCCGGTACGCCGAGGGCGCCATCGACGCGGAGGAGTACCGCGCCAAGCGGGCCGTCCTCACTGAGAGCCGGCGCGGGCGCGAGCAGGGCCGAGGGGGCGCGGGGAAGTGAGCACACTCGATGTCGTACGCGACACCGCCGCGCGGGTCGTCGACGCCGTGAAGGTCTACGGCGTCGGCGACACCGTGGTCCGGGCGCTGGACCACGTCACGGTCGACTTCCCGGCCGGGGGGTTCACCGCGATCATGGGGCCGTCCGGTTCGGGCAAGTCCACCCTGATGCACTGCGCGGCGGGCCTCGACACCCTCACCGCGGGCCGGGCCTACATCGGCGGTACCGAGCTCGGCCCGCTCGGCGACCGGCGCCTCACCCTGCTGCGCCGGGAGCGGATCGGCTTCGTCTTCCAGGCGTTCAACCTGGTACCCACACTGACCGTCCGGGAGAACATCACCCTTCCGCTCGACCTGGCCGGCGCCGCACCCGACCGGGGCTGGCTGGACGCGCTGATCGACATCGTCGGCCTCGGCGACCGGCTGCACCACCGCCCGAGCGAACTCTCCGGCGGCCAGCAGCAGCGCGTCGCCGTGGCCCGGGCGCTCGCCGGGCGGCCCCAGGTGGTCTTCGCCGACGAGCCGACCGGCAACCTCGACTCCCGCACCGGCGGCGAGGTGCTCGGCCTGCTGCGCCGGGCGGTCGACGAGATGGGGCAGGCCGTCGTCATGGTCACCCACGACCCGACCGCGGCCGGCTACGCCGACCAGGCCCTGTTCCTCGCCGACGGCCGGCTGGTCGACCGGATGGAACAGCCTAGCGCCGACCGGGTGCTGGACCGGATGAAGGCCTTCGAACGGGGGCGGTCATGAGTTCCACGACGGCCGCCGCGACCGCCGCCGCCCGGCTCAGCCTGCGCTCCCTGGGAGCGCACAAGCGGCGCCTGGTCGGCACCTTCCTCTCGATCCTGCTCGGGGTCGCCTTCCTGGCCGGGACGATGGTGCTCGGCGACACCCTGCGCTCCAACTTCGACACGCTGTTCGCCGACGCCAACGCCGGTACCGACGTGGTGGTGCGCAGTGCCGACGTCCTGGACTCCCCCGGGACACCCGGAGGTGTCCGGGCACCCGTCGACACGGCGCTCACCGAGCGGCTGCGGGCCGTCCCCGGGGTGGCCGCCGCCGAGGCGTCGGTCCAGGGCGCCGGCCAACTGGTCGGCAGTGACGGCAAGCCGGTCGGCGGGCAGGGGCCGCCGACCCTGGCCGGGAACTGGCTCACCGACAGCCGGCTCAACCCGTACCGGCTCGCCGAGGGACACCCGCCGCAGGCGCCCGGCGAGGCCGTGGTCAACCGCGGTGCGGCGAAGGCCGGCGGGCTGCACGTCGGCTCCACCACCGTGCTGCGCACCCCCGACCCGGTGACCGTCACCGTCGTCGGCATCGCCACCTTCGGGGACAGCGCGGACGGGATGGGTCCGAGTACCTTCACCGCACTGACCCTCGCCGACGCCGAACGCCACCTCACCCCCAAGGGCGCCGGTCAGGCCGGCTCGATCCAGGTCCGGGCGGCGGACGGGATCTCCCAGCAGGAGCTGGTGAGGAGGATCGCCCCGGAGCTGCCCGGCGGGGTCGAGGCGATCACCGGTACGGCGGCCACCCAGGAGAGCACCGCGATGGTCTCGGGGCGGTTCCTGACGATGTTCACCACCCTGCTGCTGGTCTTCGCCGGGATCGCCCTGCTGGTCGCGACCTTCACCATCCACAACACCTTCGCGATCGTGGTCGCCCAGCGGACGAGGGAGAACGCCCTGCTGCGGGCGCTCGGGGCGGTGCGGGGCCAAGTGCTGGGGGCGACCCTGGCGGAGGCGCTGGTCGTCGGTGCGCTCGCCTCGCTCGGCGGGCTGCTCGCCGGGATCGGCGTGGCCGCAGGGCTCAAGGCACTGTTCTCGGCACTCGGCTTCTCGCTGCCGACGGGCGGCATGGTGATCAGTACGGCCGCGGTCGTCCTGCCACTGCTCGTGGGCACGCTGGTCGCGGTGGGCTCGGCGCTCCTGCCCGCCGTCCGGGCCGGGCGCACCGCGCCGCTGGCGGCGCTGCGCGAGACGGGAGTGGACCGGGCGGCCGAGGGGTGGTCCGGCAGGGCCCGGGTCGGGCTCGGCGGGCTGCTGGTCGCGGCGGGTGTCCCGGTCACCGTTCTCGGCGCGACGGACGGGCCGTCGGTCGCCCTGACCACCGCGGGTGGGCTGGCCGTCCTGGCCGGCGTGGTGGTGCTCGGTCCGGTCGCCGCGGCACTCGCCGTCCGGGCGCTGGGCGCGCCGCTGCCACGGCTGCGCGGGGTTTCCGGCACGCTCGCCCGGCGCAACGCGGCCCGCAACCCGCGCCGCACGGCGGCCACGGCGAGTGCCCTGATGATCGGCGTCGCGGTGGTCACGCTGTTCACGGTGTTCGGCGCCTCGGTCAAGGCCACCCTGGATTCCACGGTGAGCTCGTCCTTCGCCGGTGACCTCGCCGTCACCGCGCCCTCCTTCGGTGCGGGCGGCAGCGGGGTTAGCCCCAAGCTGGCGGACGCGCTCGCCCAACTGCCGGAGGTGCGGCAGACGGTGGGCCTCGGCCGGGGCGTGGCGCGGATCGACGGTCACGGGCGGGTACTGGACGTCACCGACCCGGCGCGACTGGCCGGGATCGTCGACCTCGGCCGCGTCGACGGCGCCCTCGACGCGCTCGGCACCGACGGCCTGGCGGTGGCTCGCAGCGAGGCGGAGCAGCGCGGCTGGCAGCTCGGCCAGAGCGTGACCGTCGCCTTCACGGACGGCGCGAGCGGCCCCTTCACGATCCGCGCCCTGTACGACGAGAGCGGTCTGGCCGGGGACTACCTGATCACCCGCCAGGCCTGGGCGCCGCACCGCGGACAGGACGCGGACACCATGGTCGCCGTCGGGCTCAAGGGTTCGGTGCCGCTCGCTGCGGGCCGGGCCGCCGTCGAGAAGGCCGCCGCCCCCTTCGGGAACCCACAGGTGCAGGACCGGGCGCAGTACGCGGCGAGCGCGGCCGGCGGGGTCGACATGATGCTCTCGGTGGTCTACGCGCTGCTGGCCCTGGCGGTGCTGATCGCCCTGCTCGGCATCGCCAACACCCTGACCCTCGCCGTGCACGAGCGGACCAGGGAGCTGGGGCTGCTCCGGGCGGTCGGCCAGACCAGGACGCAGCTGCGGGGCATGGTGCGCTGGGAGTCCGTCCTGGTGGCGGCTTTCGGGACGGTCGGCGGGCTCGGTCTCGGGGCGTTCCTCGGCTGGGCGCTGGTGCGGGCCTCGGACAGTGCCGGGACGGGCTCGTTCGCGATCCCGCCGGGACAGCTCGCGGTGGTGCTGGTGGCCGGACTGGCGGCGGGCGCGGTCGCGGGCCTGCGCCCGGCAGGCCGGGCGGCGCGGCTCGACATCCTCAGGGCGATCGCGACGGAATGAGGAGGTGCGGAATGCGGAGGCGCGGGGTGGCAGGACGACGAGGTGACGGCCGTCGAGACGGTGGCCGGGTGAGCGCAGGGTGGGTGAACCGGCTGGGCGTCACACGCCGTGGGCCCATCCGGCCCATCCGGCCCACCTGGCCCGCCTGGCCCGCCGGCCACCGGTCCGAGCCGGCGCCGGCTCGGTCACCCCGGCCCGGCCGGCGTTCCGTCCAGCGGGCGCCGGGGTCGGCCCGGTGCCCGGCCGGGCGGATCCAGCCCGGCCGGGTCCGGCGCTCGGTCGAGCTAGGGGAACACCTGACGCAGCAGCGGATCCGGCAGGCCGCGGCGGCGCCACTCGCGGGGGTAGCCCAGCGAGACCTCCTCGAAGCGGACGCCGTCGTAGTTGGTCACGCGAGGGATGTGCAGGTGCCCGTAGATCATCGCGGCGGTGTTAAAGCGCCGGTGCCAGTCCGCCGTCAGCTCGGTGCCGCACCACTGAGCGAACTCCGGGTACCAGAGGATCTCGGTGGGCTGGCGGACCAGCGGGTAGTGGTTGACCAGGACCAGCGGCAGCTCCGGGTCGCAGGCCGCCAGGCGCTTCTCGGTGAGCCGAACGCGCTCGCGGCACCAGGAGTCGCGGTCGGGGAACGGGTCCGGGTGGAGCATCCGCTCGTCCGAGCAGACCACGCCGCTGTTGTACGCGGCTTCCAGGGACTCCTTCTTGGTGGTCGTACCGGGAGCCCGGAAGGTGTAGTCGTACAGCAGGAACAGCGGCGCGATGGCGACCGGTCCGCCGGCGCCTTCCCAGACCGGGTACGGGTCCTCGGGAGTGACGACACCGAGTCGGCGGCAGAGGTCCACCAGGTACTCGTAGCGGGCGACACCCCGCAGCTGCACCGGGTCGTCGGGGTGGGTCCAGAGCTCGTGGTTGCCGGGAGCCCAGATGACCCGGGCGAAGCGCTCGGCGAGCAGGCTCAGGGACCACTCGATGGTGGTGCTGATCTCGGCGATGTCACCGGCGACGATCAGCCAGTCGTCGGGCGAGTCGGGTTGCAGCTTCGCCACCAGGTCGCGGTTCTCCTGGTAGGAGACGTGCAGATCGCTGACGGCGAGCAGCCGGCCGGCCCGTCCGGGGCCTCCCGTCCGCCCCGACTGCGCGTCACTCTGGTACTCGGTCGTCACTCCAGCCCCCATGTCGTCACCCGGCCGATGCCGCCACAGTACGGGGACGGACGGGCTTCGCGCCGCAGGTTGGCTGGATCAGTCGTTCGAGCGGCTCGGTTCCGCCGTTGGGAGGAGGGTGATCGGAGTGACCAGAGTGACCGGAGAGGCCAGGGCGGTCAGGGCGGCCAGGGCATCCAGGGCGTTCGAGGGCCCAGGGGGCCGCCAGGACGCCGGAGCCGCCAGGACGTCGGAGCCGCTGGGCCGCTGGGCCGCCAGGGCGGCGTGACCGGCGCCGAGGTCAGTCGCCGATCTGCCAGAGCACGCCGTGGCTGGTGGCGGTGGTGACGGCGAGGATGACCAGCGCGGCGATGCCGAGGGCGATGCCGAGCAGGGCGCGCCCGCGGCGGTGAGTGCCCCGGACGAGGGCGAGCGTGCCGAGGGTGATGGCCAGGGGGCCGAGAACGATGTTGAAGAGCAGCAGGCCCGGCAGGCCGAGCAGGAAGGAGGCGACGGCCAGGTTGTCGGCCTCGGCGGTGCGGTGGCGCCGAACAGCGGCGCCGGTGCTGGTGGCGGTGGCGGTGTTCATGACGGCGGGTGTCCTTCCGGGACGGGGGTGTGGCGAGAGGGTCAGCGCTGACGCAGGCGGGCGATGCCCTCGCGGGCGCCGAACGCGAGCAGCCAGGCGGCGATGGCAGCGGCGGCGGTGAGGAAGACCGGGAGCGTGGTGTGCGCGGCGGCGCCGATGAGGACGCCCATGGCGACCAGGGCGGTGAGCAGGATCATGGCGGTCCCTTCCGGCGGCTTCCACCGCCTTGGGTTTACAAGTGTTCGCTGAATCCTCTGCCACTCTACGCGGGCTGGCCATTTTCGGCAAACGATTGTTTACTGAATGGCGTGAGTCACACCGTTGGGGCCAGACAGGCCCAGAAGCAGCAGAGTCGGCGCGCGTTGCTGGACGCGGGGCTGCGCCTGCTGGCCGATCAGAACCTCGCGAGCGTCGGCGTCCGCGAGGTCACCCGGGAGGCGGGGCTCTCGCCGGCCGCCTTCTACCGGCACTTCCCGGACCTCGCCGCCCTCGGGGTGGCCCTGGTCGAGGAGTCGCTCGCCAGCCTCCATGTGATGATCCGTTCCGTGCTCGCCGGTGCGGGCGGGTCCGACGAGCTGATCGACCGGACGGTGGACGTCATCGAGCAGCATGTGCGTGACCACCGGCCGCACGTCCGCTTCCTGGCGCGCGAGCGGCACGGGGGAGTGCGGCAGGTGCGGGAGGCGATCGACGTCGAACTCGGGCGCTTCGCCACGGAGGTGGGTGCGGCGCTCGCCCTCCAACCGGTGTCGCAGGGGTGGAGTGAGGAGGATCTGCGGATGCTTGCCGAGCTGTACGTCGACCACATGGTCTCCACGGCCGCCGCCCTCCTGGAGGCGCAGGAGGCCGACCCGGCGCGCGAACGGCACATCGCCGCCACCGCCCGGCTGCAGCTGCGTCTGATCAGCCTCGGTCGCCGCCACTGGCAGGGCGGCTGACGGTCGCCCTGCCCGGCGGGGCCGCGGCCCCACCCGGGGCGCGCCGCCCGGCTCTGGCTGCGCGCCCGGCACCGCCCGCGCGCCGGGCTCGGTCCCGCGCCCCCACTGTCGCGCCCCACTCCCGCCGCTCCGCGCCCTGCTCCCCGCCCCGCTCCGCTCCGCGCCCTGCTCCCCGCCCCGCTCCCCAGCCCCCGAGGCCTCCCCCCGTCTGACCTCCCCTCGTGATGGACTCTTGACAACTCGTCATGTCCGCGCCAGTTTTGGTGCACCCCCACAACGAGAGGTCTCTCATGAAGAAGCCGCTCATAGGCACGTTCGCCGCGCTCCTGTTCGCCGGGGCGACCGCCCTGGCCGGCGCCCCCGCCGCCGTCGCCTCGTCGCCCGCGGACGCGCGGACCGCCCCCGCGGCCGAGGCACAGGTCGCCGCCCAGGCCCTGACCGACCCCCTGCTCCAGGCCTCGTCCCAGGACCAGCAGGCCCGGGCTGCCGTGAACTTCGCCGGGACGGTGGCGCTCAGCAACTGTTCCGGTTCGCTCGTCCGGCTCCCGGCCTCCACCGCGACGGACCCGGCGCTCATCCTCTCCAACGGCCACTGCCTGGAGACCGGGTTCCCCGGCCCCGGCCAGGTGGTCGTCAACCAGTCCTCCAGCCGCACGTTCTCGCTGCTCAACGGCACCGGCTCTAAGGTCGCCACGCTGCGCGCGAACAAGGTGGTCTACGGCACGATGACCGACACCGACGTGTCGATCTACCAGCTGAACACCACCTATGCCGCGATCCAGTCGAGCTACGGCATCGCCCCGCTGACCATCTCCGCGAGCCACCCGGTGCAGGGCACCTCCATCAAGGTCGTCTCCGGGTACTGGAAGAAGACCTACTCGTGCTCGGTCGACGGCTTCGTCTACCGGCTCAAGGAGGGCTCCTGGACCTGGAAGGACTCGGTCCGTTACACCTCCAGCTGCAACACGATCGGCGGTACCTCCGGCTCCCCGGTGATCGACACCAGCACCGGCCAGGTCGTCGCCGTGAACAACACGGGTAACGAGGACGGCGAGCGCTGCACGGACAACAACCCGTGCGAGGTCGACCAGAACGGTGTGGTAACCGTCCGCCAGGGCATCAACTACGCCCAGGAGACCTACGGCATCCCGGCCTGCTTCGCCGCCGGGAACCGCCTCGACCTCACCCGGGCCGGCTGCACCCTGCCGCGCCCCTGATCAGCACATCTTTCCCCGGTGGGCCATCCGCGATCCCGCGGGTGGCCCACTCGGCCGTCTACCCGGACGGCCGATCGTCCGGCAGTCGGGCGCCGATTGCCGGAGAGTGTCGAACAGTTCCATTGACCCGATGGAGAGTTGATGTCCACCAAGCTCAGAAGGCTGCTGGTCGCCGTTCTGCTGATGCCGCTGCTCGGCCTCGGTCTGGCGACGCCCGCCCTGGCGGCCGGCGCCGACGCGTCGGCCGGCCCGGTCTCGGCCGCGGACAACCCCGCGGCCGACATCAAGGACCGCCTGGCCGCGATCCCGGGGATGACCGTCACCGAGGAGAAGCCGACCACCACCGGTCACCGCTACTTCCTGCTCACCTACACCCAGCCGATCGACCACCTCCGCCCCTGGCTGGGCACGTTCCAGCAGCGGCTGAGCGTGCTGCACCGGGGGTACGACCGCCCGACCGTCTTCTACACCAACGGCTACACGCTCGGCACCAACCCCTCGCGCACCGAGCCGACCCGGCTGACCGACGGCAACCAGGTCTCGATCGAGTACCGCTACTTCTCGCCGTCCCGCCCGGAGCCGGCCGACTGGACGAAGGCCGGCATCGAGCAGGCCGCCACCGACTCGCACCGGATCATCACCGCGCTGAAGCGCGTCTACCACCGCGCGTGGCTGTCGACCGGGGCCAGCAAGGGCGGTATGTCCTCGACCTACCACCGCCGCTTCTTCCCGGACGACGTGGACGGCACCATCGCGTACGTCGCGCCGAACGACGTCGACAACCGCGAGGACTCCGCCTACACCGAGTTCTTCCGGACCGTGGGCACCCCGGAGTGCCGGGCCACGCTCGCCGCCGCGCAGCGCGAGCTGCTCGTCCGCCGCGACCGCCTGGAGGCCCGCTACGTGGCCGACACCGCGGCGGCCGGCTCCACCTTCGCCACCACGGGCAGCGCCGACCGGGCCTACGAGGCGGGCGTGCTCGACGTCGTCTGGGCGTTCTGGCAGTACA
>NZ_JBHWUI010000086.1:0-36624 GCF_042737525.1 Kitasatospora sp. NPDC059973
GGCCGCCGCCGGCCGAGCGGCGGTCCCGGGGCCCCGGCGGCGCCGGTGGCGTCACCCGGCGGCGGCTCCGGCGCCCTCCGGCAGGAATCCCGCCACCCGGGTGCCCAGCCCGCGCTCGCGTGCCTGCCGGTGGACCAGGCCCGCCAGGGCGAGGTCGAGCGCGCCGAGCCCGAACGGCGAGAAGACGGTGACGCCGTCCTCGGTGCGCCGGTACGGCTCGTCGGCGCGGAGCACGGCGCCGAGCGAGGTGGAGATGAAGTCCCGGTTGCCGACCAGCTCCTCGGCCAGGTGCAGGGACGTCCGCTCCCGGCAGACGTGGTCGGCGTCGTCGACCACGTTGACCGCGCCCAGGATGCTCTCGGCGGTCAGGTCGCGCAGGGACACGTGCAGCACCAGGGTGCCCGGCCGGCAGGCCTCGGTGGTCAGGTGCGGGGTCCCGGCGGTGGTGGCCAGGCAGACCAGCCGGTGGGCGGCCATCGCGTCCTCGGCCGTCTCGGCGACGGCCGTCTTGAGCCCGGGCCAGCGGGCCTCGCAGCGGGCGGCGAAGGCCTCCGCGCGGGACCGGTCGAGGTCGAACACGGTGACGGTGCCGAGGTCCGGCAGGACGGCCCGGAGGTAGTTCAGGATCTCGAAGCCGATCACGCCGCAGCCGATCAGGGTGGCTCCGGTCTCGGGGGTCTCCGAGGTGAGGACGGACGCGGCGAGGGCGGCGCTGGCCGCGGTCCGCCGGGCCGAGATCAGCGAGCCCTCCAGCAGGGCCTCCGGGTGCCCGGTGGCCATGGAGTTGAGGATCACCGCGGCGGAGGCGCGCTCCCGACCGGCGGCGGTGTTGCCGGGGAAGGAGGAGATCCACTTGATGCCCGCCACCGGGACGTCCTCGCCGAGGTAGGCGGGCAGTCCGATGATCCGGTTGCGCGGGTCGTCGGGAAAGCGGAGGAACACCGAGTGCGGCAGGGCCGTGCGGCCCCGGTCGTGCAGGACGTAGGCGCGGCGGACGGCCGCGACGACCTCGCTCTCGGCACCGTCGAGGACCTGCCGGACCTCCCCTGCTCCGAGGATCAGCATGGTGCCACCTTCATCGCGTACTCCTTCTCCTTCCACAGGTGGGACACGTCGCCGAAGTGGCGGGCGACCCATTCGTCGTTGTAGATCGTGTCGAGGTACCGCTCGCCGCGGTCGGGCAGGACGACCGCGCAGCGCGAGCCGGCGGGGATGCGGTCGGCCATCAGGTCGATCGCCGCCACCAGCGCGCCGGACGAGCCGCCGGCCAGGATGGCCTCGCGGCCGGCGAGCCGGCGGCAGCCGACCACGCATTCGAGGTCGGTCACGTGGACGACCTCGTCGGCGAGGCCGTCGCGGTAGAGCGCGGGCCGGACGGCCGCGCCGTGGCCGGGGATCAGCCGGGAGGTCGGGACGCCGCCGAAGATGGCGCTGCCCCTGGCGTCCACCGCGACCACGGTCACCGGCAGGCGCAGTTCGCGGACCTGCTCCGCGCAGCCGCGCAGGGTGCCGCAGGAACTCGTCGCGCAGAACAGGTAGTCGATCCCGCCGGGGACGGCGTCCAGGATCTCGCGCATCGTCCGCCGGTGCGCCTGGGGGTTCAGCGGGTTGGCGTACTGGTTGGGCCAGTAGGCGCCGGGGATGCGGGCGGTCAGCTCGCTGATCCGGCGGATCCGGACCGGCAGGTACTCGCCGGTCACCGGGTCGGTCTCCTGGACCACCTCCACCTCGGCGCCGAGCGCCCGCATGATGGCGATGTTCTGGCGGTTGGTGCGCGGGTCCACCACGCAGATGAACCGGAGCCCGTAGTAGGAGCAGACCTGGGCGAGTCCGATCCCGAGGTTGCCGGAGCTGGATTCGACGACCACGGAGCGGCCGGGCACCAGCGCGCCGGTGCGGATCCGTTCGCGGAGCATCTCCAGCGCCGAGCGGTCCTTCATGCTGCCGCCGGGGTTGAACGCCTCCAGCTTGGCGTAGGTGGTGAAGTGTCGGCCCGGGGCGAGCTTGGCGAGTTCGACCAGCGGGGTGCCGCCGATCGTGCCGAGGACGCCGGCCGGCCGGTCGTCAGGTGCCGGCATGATGGCCTCGCCCCGTCGGATCGGGGCGCGGCCCGAGCATGGTGCGGAACACGCTAGTTCCTCCTGTCAGCACTGGATCGAGGGGTGGTCCGGCCGTCGCCGCCGGGGCCGGGGGTGTGGCCGCGGGGGAGCGCGGGGACCGGGGAGCGGCCGGGGCGAGGGCCGCCGGCGGAGCGGTACGGCGGCGGGGGTGGCGCCGCCGGGTCACGGGTTCGCCGGGCCGGGCACGGTGCGCACCGTGCGGGCGACCGAGGCGGCGACGGCGAGCAGCACCATCCAGCCCGCCAGGGCCACCGCGGCGGTCCGCGCGCCGGCCGAGTCGAGCAGCAGGCCGCCGAGCAGCGAGCCGATCGGCAGGGCCCCGTTGGACAGCGTGCTCATCGCCGCGAGCACCCGGCCGCGCAGCCGGTCGGGGGTGATGCCCAGCTGGTAGCTGCCGAGCGCCACGTTCCACAGCGGCCCGACGAACCACATCGCCGCGTAGGCGGCGGCGAGCGTGAACGGGTCGCGGCTGACGGCGATCACCACCATCAGCACGGCCCAGGCCCAGTTCGCCGCGATCACCAGGGCGCTGAGGCCCAGGCGGCGGGCGAACCAGGGGGCGGCCAGCGAGCCGGCGAGCCCGCCGGCGCCGGCGACCCCGACCATCAGGCCGACCCCGGCCGAGGACGCGCCGACGTCGGTGGCCAGCACGATGGCGACCAGGAACAGCGCCCGGAACATCAGGTTGCTGCCGGCCACCAGCAGGGTGGTGGTGCGCAGGAAGGGGTGCTTCCAGAGCCACCCCAGGCCCTCCCGGACCTGCTCGCGCATGGTGCCGGTGCCGGCGGACCGCTCGGCCTCGAACTCCTTGCGGATGAACAGCAGGCCGCTCAGCGAGACCAGGTAGGTCAGCGCGTCGGCGACGAACGGCACGGCCCGGCCGAGCCCGAACAGGATGCCGCCGAGCGGCGTGCCGAGCATCACGGCGCCCCGCCCGCGCGCCTCGTTGCGGGACAGTGCCAGCGACAGCTGGCCCGGTGCCACGACGTTGGGGACGGCCGCGTGCGCGGCGAGGCCGTGGAAGACGGTGAGCGCGCCCTCGGTGAACCCCACCACCAGCACCAGCGGGAGGCTGAGCAGGTCGAGCGCCGCCGCGCCGGCGATGACCGCCGCGCCGAGCGCGCGCAGCGCGTCGCACCAGATCATCAGCCGCCGGCGCGGCCAGCGGTCCACCAGGGCGCCGGCCGGCAGCTGGAGCAGCAGGGCGGGCAGCAGCGCGACGAAGCCGGCGAGCCCGGCGTCGAACGGCGAGCCGGTGAGGGCGAGGACCAGCAGCGGGTAGGCGATGGTGGTCGCGGTCGAGCCGAGCAGGGAGACGGCCGAGCCGCCCCACAGCAGCAGGAAGTCGCGGTTGCGGTGCAGCGGGACCACGGCTTCCGTCCCGGCCGCGTCCGCCGGGCCGGGTGGATCGGCCGCGTCCGCCGGAGCGGGTGGATCGGGCGGGTCCGGCGGCCGGGTCTGCTCGTCCGCCGGAGCCCGCGTGTCGGGGCTGGTCATCTGTCACACACCTCGCGGGGCCGGACCGGCCGCTAGCCGGCCGCCCGCTCCATCTGGCGGCGCAGACTGAGCGGCCGCATGTCGGTCCAGACGGTGCCGATGTGGGTCAGGCAGTCGGCCCTGGTGCCCTCGGTGCCCTCCGCGTACCAGCCGAGCGGGAGGTCCCGGTCGGCGGGCCAGACGGAGTACTGCTCCTCGTCGTTGAGGACGACGCGGTAGGTGCGGTCGTCGGTGTCTTCCTCGGCCACGACGGGCCTCCCTCGGGTGAACTGCCGCGTCACGCACCTCACGTGACCGGTGGCGGCGCCAGCGAGCCTGCCGCACCGGCCCGGTCCGGCTGCAGAGAAGGAGGCGCAGTCACCGCGACGCCAAGCCTGCCGCCGTGACTGCCGGTTGTTCTCTCCGGGGAGCGGCCGCCGGGCGACGACGCTGAGGCGCATGACTGCGAACCCCTCCATACGGCCCGCGCCGGCGGACCGACCCCGGGAGAACGGCGCGGGCTCCGTCCTCCCCCTGACGGTGCCGGCCGACACTCCCGGCATGCCCCTGGCCGAGTACCTCTCGGCCGCCCGACCGTTCGTCCGCGGCCGGCTGCTCGAACACGGCGCGGTCCTGCTGCGCGGGTTCGGCGTCGGCGGGGTGGACGGGTTCGAGGCGGCGGTGCGGGCGGTGTCCGGCTCGCCCCTGGCCTACGCCGAGCGGTCCTCGCCGCGCAGCACCATCAAGGGGCAGGTGTACACCTCGACCGACTACCCGCCGAGCGAGGAGATCTTCCTCCACAACGAGAACTCCTACCAGGCCGACTGGCCGATGACCCTGTTCTTCCACTGCGTCGAGCCGCCGGAGACGCTCGGCGCCACCCCGCTCGCCGACACCCGCCGGGTGTACGAGGCGATCGACCCCGCCGTCCGCGAGGAGTTCGCCGCCCGCGGCTGGATGGTGGTGCGCAACTTCTCGGACGGCTTCGGCGTGCCGTGGCAGCAGGCCTTCAACACCTCCGACCGCGCCGAGGTCGACGCCTACTGCGCCCGCAACGGCGTCGCCACCGAGTGGACCGCCGACGGCCTGCGCACCCGCGCCCGCCGCCGGGCGGTGCACCGCCACCCGGTGACCGGCGAGACGGTCTGGTTCAACCACCTCACCTTCTTCCACGTGACCACGCTCGGCGAGGAGGTGAGTTCGGCGCTGCGCGAGATGTACGACGACTCCCAGCTGCCGACCAACACCTACTACGGCGACGGCCGGCCGGTGCCGGACGAGGTCATCGCGCACCTGCGCGCCTGCTACCGCGCCGAGTGGCGCCGCTTCGACTGGCAGCGGGACGACGTCCTGCTGGTGGACAACATGCTGTCGGCGCACGCCCGCGAGCCGTTCACCGGCCCGCGCCGGATCGCCGTGGCCATGGCCGAGCCGTACTCGGCCGCCGTCAGCCCCGACTCGCTCCTGGAGGCGTCCGATGCCCACCGGTGACAGCGGACTCCCGCTCTCCTACGCCCAGGAGCAGCTGTGGTTCCTGGACCAGCTGCGCTCCGGCGCCTCCACCGAGTACCTGATGTGCGAGGCGTTCCGGATCCGCGGCCCGCTCGACCTGCCGGTGCTGGAGGCCGCGTTCACCGAGGTCGCGGCGCGGCACGAGGTGCTGCGCTCGCGCTACGGCACCGAGGGCGGCACCGGGGTGCAGTACGTCGACGAGCCCGGCCCCGTGCCGCTCGCCGTGCTGGACCTGACCGGGGTGCCGGCGGACGGCCGCGAGGCGCGGGTGCGCGAGCTGCACGCCGCCGAGCTGCGCACCCCGATCGACCTGCGCGCCCGGGCCCCCTGGCGGCTGACCCTGGCCCGGTTCGCCGAGGACGAGGCCGTCCTGCTGGTGACCGTCCACCACATCGCCTTCGACGGCTGGTCCTGGGGCATCCTGGCGCGCGAGCTGCACGAGCTCTGCGACGCCTTCGCGGCCGGGCGGCCGTCGCCGCTGGAGCCCGTCCCGGTGCAGTACGCCGACTTCGCGCAGTGGCAGCGCGACACCTGGGCCGCCACCCCCGAGCGGGCCGAGCGGCGGCGCGGCTACTGGCGGGAGCGGCTGGCCGGCCTGGAACCGCTGGAGCTGCCCACCGACCGCCGCCGCCCGGCGCAGTGGGACCCGGCCGGCGACAGCGTCCCGTTCACCGTGCCGGCGGAGCTCGCGCAGCGGTTGGCCGCGCTCGGCCGGGACGGCGGCGCGACCCCGTTCATGGTGCACCTGGCCGCGTTCCAGCTGCTGCTCGCCCGCTGGTCCGGCGCCCGCGACGTGGCCGTCGGCGTCTCGGTCTCGGACCGCGACGAGGTGGCCCTGGAGCCGCTGGTCGGCATGTTCCTCAACACGCTGGTGCTGCGGACCGACCTGTCCGGCCAAGGATCCTTCCTCGACCTGCTGGCGCGGGTCCGCGAGACCACCCTGGACGCCTACGAGCACCAGGACGTGCCGTTCGGCTGGGTGGTCGCCGACCTCGCCCCCGAGCGCGACCTCTCCCGCAACCCGGTGTTCCAGGTCGGCTTCGCGCTGCACAACGCCGAGCGCCGCCCGCTGCGGCTGCCCGGGCTCGACGTGAGCAAGGTCGAGGCGGCCACCGAGCACTCCGCGTTCGACCTCTCGCTGCACCTGTCCGAGCTCCCCGACGGCTCGTTCGCGGCCCGGCTGATCTACCCGACCGCGCTCTTCGACCGGGCCCGGATCGAGCGGATGGCGGCGAGCCTGCTGCGGCTGCTGGCGGGCATCGCCGAGCGGCCGGCGGCCCCCGCGCACACGCTGGAGACCGTCCCCGACGCGGAGCTGGCCGACCTCGCCCGCTGGAACCGCACCGAGGCCGGGCGCCCGCGGCAGTCGCTGGCCGAACTGTTCTTCGCCCAGGCACTGGCCACCCCGGACGCGGTCGCCGTGGTGTCCGGCGCGCGGCGGACCGACTACGCCGCTCTCGCCGACCGGGTCCGGCGGCTCGCCGGGGTGCTGCGCTCGCGCGGCGTCGGCCGGGAGAGCGCCGTCGGCGTCGCCCTGCACCGTGGTACCGACCTGGTCGCCACGCTGCTCGCGGTGCTGACCGCGGGCGGCGTCTACGTGCCGCTGGCCCCGGAGCAGCCGGCCGAGCGGCTGGCCCACCTGGTCGCCGACGCCGGGGTGGGCCTGCTGGTCACCGAGGAGTCCCTGCTCGGCCAGCTGCCGCCGCACCCGAACACGCTCGTCCTCGACCGCGAGGGCGGCGAGGGCGGCGAGGACCCGGCGGGGGCGCCGCCGGCGGACCTCGAACCCGCCGGCGTCACCGGCGCCGAGGCCGCGTACATGATGTACACCTCCGGCTCCACCGGCCGGCCCAAGGGCGTCGTCGTCCCGGAGGCCGCGATCCGCAACCGGGTGCTCTGGTCCGTGGAGCGCTACGGCCTCGGCCCCGGTGACCGGGTGCTGCAGAAGACCACCATCGGCTTCGACGCTGCGGTCTGGGAGTTCCTCTCCCCGCTGGTCTGCGGCGCCACCGTGGTCACCGGCCCGCAGGACGCCCACCGCGACCCGGCAGTGATGGCCCGCGCCGTCGCCGAGCACCGCGTCACCGTGCTCCAGGGCGTGCCCTCGATGCTGCGCCTGCTGCTCGACGAACCGGCCCTGGCCGACTGCGACGCGCTGCGCGTGGTCTGCTCGGCGGGCGAGCCGCTGCCCGCCGAACTCTGCGCCCGGCTGCGCCGGATCGTCGACGTCGAGGTGGTCAACACCTACGGCCCCACCGAGTGCGCGATCGACTCGACCGCCTGGCCCTACGACCCGGCCGAGCCCGGCGAGCAGGTGCCGATCGGCCTGCCGCTGCCCAATGTGCGCACCTACGTGGTGGACGCCGAGGACCGTCTGGTGCCGGTCGGCGTGGTCGGCGAACTCTGCGTCGGCGGCATCGGTCTGGCCCGCGGCTACGCCGGCCGCGGCGACCTCACCGCCGACCGGTTCGTCCCGGACCCGTTCGCCGCCGTGCCCGGCGCCCGCCGCTACCGCACCGGCGACCTGGTGCGCCGCCGCGCGGACGGCGCGCTGGAGTACGTCGGACGCGTCGACGACCAGGTCAAGATCGGCGGCGTGCGGATCGAGCCCGGCGAGATCGAGGCGCTGCTGGCGAGCGACCCGTCGGTGGCCGCCGCCGTGGTGGCCGCCCACCGGTCCGGCACCGGCGACACCCGGTTGACCGCCTACGTGGTGGCCGCCGCCGGGGCGCGGATCGAGCCGGACGGGCTGCGCGCCCGGCTGGCCGCCGCGCTGCCGGAGGCCATGGTGCCGTCCGCCGTGGTCGAGCTCGACGAGCTGCCGCTCACGCCCAACGGCAAGGTGGACCGCCGCCGGCTGCCCGCCGCCGAGCCGGAGCGCCCGGCCGCGCGGGCCTGGGAGGCCCCGCGCACCGACGCCGAGCGGACCGTCGCCGCACTGATGGCCGAGGTGCTGGACGTCGAACGGGTCGGCGCGCACGACGACTTCTTCCTGCTCGGCGGCTACTCGCTGCTCGCGATCAAGCTGGTGCTGCGGCTGCGGCGCGCGTTCGGCATCGAGCTGACGGTCGGCGAGCTGTTCCACGCGCCGACCGTCGCCGGGCTGGCCGCCCGGATCGACGGCGCCTCGGGCACCGGCCCCGACACCGCGGCGGACGCCGTCCGCCCCGTCGGCCGGGACCGCCCGCTGCCGCTCTCCTTCGGCCAGCAGCGGATGTGGTTCCTCGACCAGCTGGAGCCCGGGAGCCACGAGTACGTCGTCCCGCTGGCGCTGCGGCTGACCGGCCCGCTCGACACCGCGGCGCTGCGCGGCGCGCTGGACGCGCTCTCCGCCCGGCACGAGGTGCTGCGCACCCGCTACCGCTCCGAGGGCGGCGACCCCGTCCAGGTCGTCGACCCCGCCGGGCCGGTCGACTTCACCCTGACCGACCTGTCGGCCGGGCCGGACGCCGAGGCAGGGGCCCGCGCCCTGGTCGACGAGCTGGCCCGCTCCCCGTTCGACCTGGCCCAGGGCCACCCGCTGCGGGCGACCCTGATCCGCACCGCCCCCGAGGACCACCTGCTCGTCCTGACCCTGCACCACATCGCCTTCGACGCCTGGTCGACCAACGTCTACCTGCGCGAACTCGACCTCGCCTACCGGTCCTTCACCGAGGACGCGCCCGCCCTGCCGGCCCCCGAGCCGGTCCAGTACGCGGACTTCGCCGTCTGGCAGCGCGAGCAGCAGGACGCCGGCCGGCTGGACCACCAGCTCGCCTACTGGCGCGACCGCCTGGGCGGCCTGACGCCGGTCGAGCTGCCCACCGACCGGCTCCGCTCGGCCGTCCGCGACTCGCGCGGCGCCAACGTGGTCGTCGAGGTGGCGCCGGAGGTCGGCCGGGCCGTCACCGAGCTGGCCGGCCGGCACGGCGCGACCCCGTTCATGGTGCTGCTCGCCGTCTTCCAGGTGATGCTGCACCGCTACACCGGCCTCGACGACCTCGCGGTCGGCACCCCCGTCGCCGGGCGGACCCGCCAGGAGACCGAGGACCTCGTCGGGTTCTTCACCAACAACCTGGTGATCCGCAACGACCTGGCCGGCAACCCGGCCTTCCCGGACCTGCTGGACCACGTCCGCGGCTCGGTGCTCGACGCCTTCGCCCACCAGGACGTGCCGTTCGAGCACTTGGTCGACGCGCTGCGCCCGGAGCGGGACCTCTCCCGCAACCCGCTCTTCCAGGTCATGTTCGAGCACCAGCACCTGGCCGGCGTCCCCGCCCGGCTCGGCGCGGCCGCCGTGGAGCCGGTCCGGGCCGGCCTGGAGATCGCCAAGTTCGACCTCACCGTGACCGTCAAGGAACGCGGCGGCCGGATGTACTGCTGGTTCGAGTACGCGACCGCGCTCTTCGACCGGGCGACCGTCGAACGGATGGCCGGCCACTACCTGACCCTGATCGGCAGCGTCACCGCCGCCCCCGGGGCCCGGATCGGCGACCTCGGCATGCTCACCGACGAGGAGCGGCACACCGTCCTCACCCGCTGGGCCGACCCGGCCGGCGGGCGGGCCGCCGAGCTCGACCCGGTCGAGGAGCACGGGCTCTGCGTGCCCGAGCTCTTCGCCCGGCAGGCCCGGCGCACCCCGGACGCGGTCGCCGTGGTCTTCGGCGACCAGCGGCTGAGCTACGCCGAACTCGACGCGCGGGCCGACCGGTTCGCGGCCCGGCTGCGCGCCCTCGGGGTCACCTCGGAGACGGTCGTCGGCTCCCTCCTGGAGCGCGGCGTCGAGGCGGTCGTGGTGCTGCTCGCGGTGCTGAAGGCCGGCGGCTCGTACGTGCCGTTCGACCCGCAGCACCCGGCCGAGCGGCTGGAGTTCATGCTCGCCGACGCGGGCCCGGAACTCGTGGTCACCACCGGGGCCTTCGCCGACCGGGTGACCGGCTCCCACCGGGTGGTGCTCGCCGACGGGAGCGACGACGGGACCCACACCGACGACGGGACCCAGACCGACGACGGGACCCAGACCGACGACGGGACCGCCGCCGGAACCGACAGCGCCGCCGCCGAGGCCGAGCCGGTCCTGATCCGGCCGGAGAACCTCGCCTACGTCATCTACACCTCCGGCTCGACCGGCCGCCCCAAGGGCGTCATGATCGAGCACCGCTCCTACGCCCACCACTGCCGGGTGATCGCCGACCAGTACGGCATCGCCCCCGGCGAGCGGGTGGTCCTGCTCTCCGCCCTCACCTTCGACGTGGCGATGGACCAGATCGCGGCCACCCTGGTCGCGGGCGCCACCATCGTGGTCGCCGACCCGGTGTTCTGGACCCCGGCCGAGCTGCCGGTCCGGCTCGCCGAGCACGGCGTCACCGTCGTCGAGATCACGCCGTCCTACTACCGGGCCGTCCTGGAGTCCCCCGACCTGCACCTGCTGAGCGGGCTCAAGCTGATGAACGTCGGCAGCGACGTGGTCACCGGCCTGGACGCGCGGCGCTGGGCGCAGACCGGCCTGCCCGCCCGCTTCCTGTGCAACTACGGCCCGACCGAGGCCACCGTCACCTGCCTGCTGCACCCCGTCTCCGAGGTGCCGGCGGAGGGCGACGAGGCCTCGGCCCTGCCGCTCGGGCGGCCCGTCCCCGGCACCCGCGCGCACATCCTCGACGCCGACCAGCGGCCCGTCCCGGTCGGCGTCCCCGGCGAGCTGTACCTGGGCGGCGTCCGGCTGGCCCGCGGCTACCACCGCCGCCCGGAGCTGACCGCCGAGCGCTTCGTGCCCGACCCCTTCGGCGGCGAGCCGGGCGGGCGCCTCTACCGGACCGGCGACCTCGCCCGCCACCGGCCGGACGGCACCATCGAGTTCCTCGGCCGGATCGACCAGCAGGTCAAGGTCCGCGGCCTGCGCATCGAACTCGGCGAGATCGAGGCGGCGCTGGCCCGCCACCCCGCCCTCCAGGAGGCGGTGGTGACCGCCCCGGAGACCGCCCCCGGCGAACGCCGGCTGGCCGCCTACCTGGTGGCCCGGCCCGGCAGCCCGATGCCCGACGTGGCCGAACTCCGCGGCCACCTGCGGGCGCTGCTCCCCGAGTACATGATCCCCGCGCTGTGGGTGCCGCTCGACGCGCTCCCGCTGACCGCCAGCAAGAAGGTCGACCGCAAGGCACTGCCCGACGCCTCCGCCGCCCTGGCCGGCGGGGCCCGCGAGCACCTGGCCCCGCGCGACCCCGCCGAGGAGGCGGTCGCCGCGATCTGGGGCGAGGTGCTGGGCGTCGAGCGGATCGGCGTCCAGGACGACTTCTTCGCCCTGGGCGGCCACTCGCTGCTGGCCACCCGGGTCCTGGCCCGGCTCCGCGAGACGTTCGCCGTCGAGCTGCCGCTGCGCCTGCTGTTCGAGGCCACCACGGTGGCCCGGCTCACCGAGGCGGTGACCGACGCCGTCGAGGCCGAGATCACCGCGCTCACCGACGAGGAAGTGGCGGGCCTGCTCGCCGAGGAGGGGCACCGATGACCGACACCACGGACCGCACCCGGCTGCGGCAGGAGCTGCTGCGCCGGCGCCTCGCCGGCCGGGCGGGCACCGCCCCGGCCGAGGGCATCGGCCGGGCACCGCGCGGCGGCCCGCTGCCGCTCTCCTTCGCCCAGCGCCGCCTCTGGATCCTCGACCGGCTCCAGCCCGGCAGCACCGAGTACCTGGTGACGGCCTCGCTGCGGCTGACCGGCCCCCTCGACCGGGCCGCGCTGCGGACCGCGCTCGACGGGATCCAGCACCGCCACGAAGTCCTGCGGACCAGGTACCCGGTGGTCGACGGCGAACCCGTCCAGGTGGTCGACGCGCCGAGCGGCGTGCCGCTCACCGAGGAGGACCTGAGCACCCTGGACCGGGCCGCCGCCGACGCCCGGCTGGCCGACCTCGCCACCGGCGCCCGCCGTCCGGTGGACCTCGCCGAGGGCCCGGTGCTGTCCGCCGTCCTGGCCCGGCTCGCCCCGCGGGAGCACGTCGTCCTGCTGACCGTCCACCACATCGCCTGCGACGGCTGGTCCGAGGACCTCCTGGTCGGCGAACTCGCCGAGCGCTACGACGACGCCGTCGCCGGGCGCCCGGCCCGCACCCCGGACCTGCCGCTCCAGTACGCCGACTACGCCGTCTGGCAGCGCGAGCGGCTCTCCGACGGGGCGCTGCGGCGCCGCCTCGACCACTGGAACGAGCGGCTGGCCGGCCTGGCGCCGCTGGAGCTGCCCACCGACCGGCCCCGCCCGCCGGTGCGCGACGCGGCCGGCGCCCTGGTGCCGCTGGTCGTCCCGGCCGCGACCGCCGGTCGGCTGACGGCGCTGGCCCGGGACCACGGCGCCACCCCCTTCATGGCCCTGCTGGCCGCCCACGCCGTCCTGCTCGGCCGCTGGAGCGGGCAGCGCGACGTCGCCGTCGGCTCCCCGGTCGCCGGGCGCGACCGCGCCGAGGTGCAGGACGTCGTCGGCCTCTTCCTCAACACCCTGGTGCTCCGGGTCGACCTGGCCGGCCCGCGGACCTTCGCCGAGCTGCTGTCCCAGGTCCGGGAGACCGCCCTGGACGCGTACGGCCACCAGGAGGTGCCGTTCGAGCGCCTGGTCGAGGAGCTGGCGCCCGAGCGCGACCCCGCCCGCACGCCGCTGTTCTCCTCCATGCTGCTGTGGCAGGACGCCGCCGGCGCCGCCACGCCCGCGGCCATGGGCGGCCTGACCGTCGAGCGGCTGCCGGTCGGCGAGAGCACCGCCAAGTTCGACCTCACCGTCGGCCTGGCCGCCCAGCCGGACGGCTCGCTCGCGGGCGGCGTCAACTACGCCTCCGCGCTGTTCGACCGGGCGACGGCCGAGCGGTTCGCCGCCCAGTTCGCCCAGCTGCTGGAGCACGCCGTCGCGGCGCCCGACACGCCGCTGGACGAGCTGGAGATCCTCCCCCGGGAGGAGCGCGAGCGCCAGCTGCTCAGCTGGAACGCCACCGGCCGCGGCTACCCCACCGGCACCCTGCCGCTGCTGTTCGAGGCGCAGGTCGCCCGCACCCCGAACGCCACCGCCCTGCGGTTCGAGGGCGCCGAGCTCAGCTACCGCGAGCTGGACGTCCGGGCCAACCAGCTCGCCCACCACCTGCGCCGGCTCGGCGTCGGCCCCGAGTCGGTGGTCGGCGTCTGCCTGCACCGCGGCGCCGACCTGGTGGTCGCGCTGCTCGCGGTGCTCAAGGCCGGCGGCGCGTACCTGCCGCTCGACCCCGACTACCCGGCGGACCGGCTCGCCTTCATGCTGGCCGACTCCGGCGCCCTCGCCGTGGTCACCGACCCGGGGCTCACCCCGCTGGTGACCGGCGGCGCCCCGCACCTGGTGGACATCACCGCCGAACTGCCCGGCGGCTGGGGCCACGACCCGGTCTTCGCGGCGGCGCCCGAGCACCCGGCCTACCTGATCTACACCTCGGGTTCGACCGGCCGCCCCAAGGGCGTGCTGGTCGAGCACCGGGCCATCGTCAACCGGCTGCACTGGATGCAGGAGGCCTACGGGCTCGACGCCGACGACCGGGTGCTGCAGAAGACCCCGTACAGCTTCGACGTCTCGGTCTGGGAGTTCTTCTGGCCGCTGATCACCGGCGCGACCCTGGTCCTGGCCCGCCCCGGCGGCCACCGCGACCCGGCCTACCTCGCCGACCTGATCGGCACCGAGCGGATCACCACCCTGCACTTCGTACCGTCGATGCTGCGGGCCTTCCTCGCCGAGCCGCTGCCGCCGCTGCCCTCGCTGCGCCGCATGGTGTGCAGCGGCGAGGCACTGCCCGCCGAGCTGGTCACCGCCGTGCACGAGCGGATCGGCTGCGAACTGCACAACCTGTACGGGCCCACCGAGGCCGCCGTCGACGTCACCGCGATCCGCTGCGAGCCGGGCCGGCCGGTCACCATCGGCCGCCCGATCTCCAACACCCGCACCTACGTCGTGGACGCCGCGCTGCGCCCGCAGCCGATCGGCGTGCCGGGCGAACTCCTGCTCGGCGGGGTCCAGTTGGCCCGCGGCTACCTGAACCGGGCGGAGCTCACCGCCGACCGCTTCGTGCCCGACCCCTTCGCCACCGAGCCCGGCGGCCGGCTCTACCGCACCGGCGACCTCGCCCGGTACCGGGCGAACGGAGAGATCGAGTACCTCGGCCGGCTCGACCACCAGGTGAAGATCCGCGGCCAGCGGGTCGAACTCGGCGAGATCGAGGCGGTCCTGGCGCAGGCCCCCGGCGTCGCCGCCGCGGCCGTCGCCGTCCACGACGACCAGCTGGTCGGCTACCTGGTCCCGGCCGGGGCCGACGTCGAGGCGGCCCGCGAGCACCTGCGCGGACGGCTGCCGGAGCACATGCGCCCGGTGCACTGGACGACGCTCGAGACGCTGCCGCTGACCCCCAGCGGCAAGACCGACCGCAAGGCGCTGCCCGCACCCGACCGGACCCGCTCCGAGCTGGTCGGCGCGTTCGTCGCCCCGCGCAGCGCCCTCGAACAGACCCTCGCGGACGCCTTCGCCGCCGCCCTCGGCGTCGACAAGGTCGGCGTGCACGACGGCTTCTTCCAGCTCGGCGGCGACTCGATGCGCGCCATCCGGGCCGTCGGCGCGCTGCGCGACCAGGGGCTCGCCCTCTCCGTCCAGGACGTCTTCGCCCGCCAGACCGTCGCGGAGCTGGCCCCGCTGGCGGCCGACCGGCCGGCCGCCGAGCCGGCCGAGACCGCCCTGGTGGGTCGCTTCGAGCTGCTCGACCCGGCCGACCGCGAGCGCCTCCCCGAGGGCCTGGCCGACGCCTACCCGATGGGCCAGGTCCAGGTCGGCATGGTCTACGAGATGCTGGCCGACCCCGAGCGCAACACCTACCAGAACGCCAGCACCTTCCAGATCGTCGACGACGGCCCGTTCTCCGCCGAGGCGCTGAACGGCGCGGTCCGGCTGCTGATCGAGCGGCACGAGATCCTGCGCACCTCCTTCGACCTCTCCGGGTACTCCGAACCGCTCCAGCTGGTGCACGCGGCGGACGACCTGCACCTGGAGATCGGCGTGGACGACCTGCGCCACCTGCCGGCCGAGGAGCAGCAGGCCGCCGTCCGGCGCTTCCGTGCCGAGGCCCAGCGCACCCCGTTCGACGTCGGACGCGCCCCGCTGCTGCGCTACCACGCCCACCTGGTCGGCGACCGGGAGTGGCTGCTGACCCACGTCGAGTGCCACGCCATCCTGGACGGCTGGAGCCACCACTCCGTCATCGGCGAACTGCGCGCCGCCTACCGGGAGCTGGCCGCCGGCACCGGCGCCCCCGCCGCGGCGCCGCCGGAGGTCCGCTACGCCGACTTCATCCAGCTGGAGAAGCGCGCCCTGGCCTCCCCGGCGGACCGGGAGTTCTGGCGCGGCCGGATCACCGGCCACGACCGGCTGCGGCTGCCCGCCGACACCGCCCCGGCCGAGGCGCACCTGCCCGCCACCGAGGTGCGGCTGCCCTGGGCGGCGCTGGAGCCGAAGCTGCGCCGGCTCGCCGCCGACACCCAGAGCTCGCTCAAGACCGTCCTCTACACCGCCCACCTGAAGGTGCTCGGCCTGCTCAGCGGCCAGCGCCGGTTCCTCGCCGGGGCGGTGACCAACGGCCGGCCCGAACTGCCGGGCGGCGACCGGGTCCGCGGCATGTACCTCAACACGGTGCCGTTCGCCGTGGACCTGCGGGCGCCGAGCTGGCGCGAGCTGGTGCGCTCGGTGTTCGCCGAGGAGCTGGCCCTGTGGCCGCACCGCCGCTACCCGCTGCCCGCGATGCAGCGCGAGTGGGGCGGCGGCGAGCCACTGGTCGAGGTGGTCTTCGCCTACCTGGACTTCCACGTGCTCGACGAGCACCGGTCGGACATCGGCACCGTCACCGACCACAGCCCGAACGAGTTCACCTTCGACGTCTGGACCTTCCCCGGCGAGCTGCGGATGACCTGCCGCCCCGGCTGGGTCGGCCGGGAGCGGCTCGCGGCGATCGGGGAGACCTTCATCGCCGTGCTCACCGCGATGGCCGAGGACGCCGACGCCGACCCGCAGGCCTTCCGGGCCCCCGGCCTGGACCGCCCGGCCGCGACCGCCCCCGCCACCCGCCCGCTGCCCGAGGTCTGCGTGCCCGAGCTGGTCGCGGAACGCTCCGACCCGGACGCGATCGCCCTGGAGGACGCCGAACGGAGCCTCACCTACCGGGAGGTGGACACCGGCAGCAACCAGCTGGCCCACCTGCTGCGCGGGCTGGGCGTCGGCCCGGAGACGCCGGTCGCGATCTGCCTGGACCGCGGCGTCGAGGCGGTGCTGGCCATGCTCGGCGTGCTCAAGGCCGGCGGCTACTACGTCCCGCTCGACCCCGCCTACCCGGACGCCCGGATCGGCTTCGTGCTGGACGACGTCCGCGCCGACGTGGTGATCTGCCGGCCGGAGGACACCGACCGCCTCGCGCGGATCGCCGACCTGCGCTGCGTCCCGCTGGACGCGGCCTGGACCGGCCTCGCCGTCCTGCCGGAGACCCCGGTCGAGGCGGGCACCCACCCCGACAACCTGGCCTACGTCACCTACACCTCCGGCTCCACCGGCCGGCCCAAGGGCGTCCAGGTCACCCACCGGGCCGTGGTCCGGCTGGTGCACGACCCCAACTACGCCGACCTCGACCCCGGCCAGGTGCTGCTGCTGCACGCGCCGCTCGCCTTCGACGCCTCCACCCTGGAGGTCTGGGGGGCGCTGGGCAACGGTGCCCGCCTGGCGGTCTGCCCGCCCGGGGCGACCACCGCCGCCGAACTGGCCGAGGTGCTCCGCCGGCACCGGGTCACGCTGCTCTGGCTCACCGCCGGCCTGTTCCAGCACATGGTGGAGACCGAGCCGGCCGCGCTGGCCGGGGTGCGGCAGGTGCTCGCCGGCGGCGACGCCCTCTCGCCCGCGCACGTGCGCACCGCCCTCGGCCACGGCGTCGCGCTCACCAACGGCTACGGACCCACCGAGTGCACCACCTTCAGCACGGCGCTGCGCGGGGTGACCGGGGCCGACGCCGACCGCGGGGTGCCGATCGGCGTGCCGATCACCGACACCCGCGTCCTGGTGGTCGACGACCACCTCGACCCGGTGCCGTTCGGCGTGGCCGGTGAACTGCTGGTCGGCGGCCCCGGGCTCGCCCGCGGCTACCTCGGCCGCCCCGACCTCACCGCGGACCGCTTCGTGCCGGACCCGTCCGGCGGCCACCCCGGGGCGCGGTTCTACCGCACCGGGGACATCGTCCGCCAGGACCCCGACGGGACGCTGTCCTTCGTCGGCCGGCGCGACAACCAGGTGAAGATCCGCGGCCACCGGGTGGAACTCGCCGAGGTGGAGGCCATGATCGGCGGCCTCGCGCCGGTCCGGGCGGCCGCGGCGGCCGTGCACCCCGGACCGGACGGCCAGAAGCGCCTGGTCGGCTACGTCGTCCCGGAGCCCGGGACCGGCCCGCTGGACGTCGCCGTGCTGCGCGAGCAGCTCCGGCGGCGGGTGCCCGACTACCTCGTCCCCGGCGCCTGGGTGGAACTGCCCGCGCTCCCGCTCACCGCCCACGGCAAGATCGACCGCGCCGCGCTCCCGGCGCCCTCCGGGCCCGCGCCGACCGCCGGCTCCGCGGCGCCGCGCACCGCCACCGAGCGGGCCGTCGCCGAGGTCTGGGCCGAGGTGCTCGGCCTCGAACAGGTCGGCGTGGACGACGACTTCTACCTCCTCGGCGGCCACTCGCTGGCCATCCTGCGCATCACCGCCCTGCTGCGCGAGCGGCACGGCATCGACCTGACCGTGCGCTCGTTCGTGGCGGACCCGACCGTCGCCGGACTGGCGGCGGCCGTCGATGCGGCGGCGGGCGGCGCACCGGTGGAGGCGCTGTTCTGGCTGCGCCGGGAGGGCACCAGGCCGCCGCTGTTCCTCGTCCACCCCGGCGGTGGCAGCGCCCACTGGTACCGCCCGCTGGTGCCGTACCTCGACCCGGACCAGCCGGTCGCGGCCTTCGCCTGGCCCGGCCTCCAGACCGAGCACGGCGGCCCCGTCCCCTCCACCGAGCAGATGGCCGAGCGCTACCTGGCCGAACTGCGGGCGGCGGCGCCGCACGGCCCGTACCGGCTGTTCGGCTGGTGCGGCGGCAGCGGTATCACCAGTGAGCTGGCCCACCGGCTGACCGCCGAGGGCGAGGAGGTCACCTTCGTCCTGCTCGACCCGGGCCTGGACAACCACGAGCGGCCCGAGCTGTGGAAGGAGTACCGGCTGATCGAGAGCTGCGTGGCGAAGCTGACCGAGCTGGCCGCCGCCCCGGCCGGGCAGGACACCTCGGCGCTCCGCGGGGAGACCCTGGCGCTGCTCGAACACCTGGTGGACGACGTCGACCCCGAGGTCGGGATCGTGCTGCCGGAACACGGCGCCGGCGAGGTCTGGCTGCCGTCCGCGAAGATGTGGCGCGAGGTCATGGAGATGTGCCTGACCTATCGCCACCGCGTCTACGGCGGTCGGCTGCACCTGATCGCCAGCGACGAACTCGCCGCCGGAAACCACGAGGTGGCCTCCGGCCAGGACTTCGGGGAGTACCTGGCCCGCTGGCGGGAGCTCACCGGGGACATCGCCCTGCACCGGATCCCCGGTGACCACTTCGGCGTCATGAAGCCGCCCCACCTCGGCCGCCTGGCCGAGACCATCACCACCATCCTCGCCGACGGCGGGCCGACCACCGGCTGAGCCGGTGGAGGAGGGGGAACCACCGCGAGGGCGGGGGCGCGCACAGCGCCCCCGCCCTCGCGGTGTCGGCCGGGGAACGGAAGACCTCGTCGGCGTCGGCGCAGCGCGGGGAGTGCTGGTAGAAGCCGATCCACGCCGACTCGCCTGTAGCGCCGAGCCGTGCTACGGCTCAGTGGACCGGAGGAACCGTGCCAGCACCGCGGCTGACGGACGCCGGGCGGGGTCGTGAGCGAGGCCGGCGAGCACGGCATCCTCGAACGGTGGGAACGACCAGGGCCGGACGGCGGCGAGGTCGCGCAGGCGGCCGGTCGCGATGTCGGCGAGGAGTTCGGCCCGGCCACTGTCTGGGTCGCGGTAATCGGTCGGCGGAGTGCGAGTCCAGGACCAGAAAAGGGACGCGGCCAGCGACCACACGTCCGCCTCGGGTGTGGTTGCGATGTGCTCGGTGGAGCCGATCACAGAGGCTGCCACCTCGGGAGCCGTGGTATGGGTCATGCCGCCGCGGTGGACGTAGAACGGCATCGGGACGGGGCCCTGGGCACAGGCCAGGTCGATGATCCGTACAGCGTCGTCCTCGAAGACGACGTGGTCGGGCTGGAGGTCACCGTGGGTCCAGCCGGCGGCGTGCAGCTCGGCGAGTGCTTCGGCGGCCTCGGCGGCGGTCGTCAGGATCGACCGGCGCTCGGCGGCAGTGTCGGCGCTGCGGTGGGCGGCTTCCAAGGCGTCCCAGAGGCCCCGGGCGCGGACCATTCGACGCCGGCCCGCAGTCCACGGCGGCCGAGGATTCCGTCCGCGCTGGTCACACTGGTCATCGGGCTGATCCCTTCGAGGTCGGTTCCCTGGGCGGTGCGAGGGGCCGTTTCAGAGGGCAGCGCGGGGGCGGGTGCCGCCGGGCTCGTACGGGGGCCGCATCGGAGAGCGCCCGGGACGCGGGAGCAAGCGGAGGGCAGCTCGTACGGCCCGGCGCGGGATGGCAAGGAGATGGCGTCGGGTCACCGGCTGCTCAGGCAGCGCCAGCTCCGCCCACACCCGCTTGCCCCGCTCGGTCCGCTCAACCCCGTGCGCCACGGCCAGGCACTCGACCAGCTCCAGCCCACGGCCGCTCTCCGCCTCAGTGTCGGCGTGGCGGGGCCTGGGCAGCGCGGTCGAGCCGTCGTAGACCTCGACCAAGGCCCGCCGCAGCCGGACGCTCACGTAGACGGCGACGGTGACCATCGGCCGGTCGGAGTGTTGCACTGCGTTGGTCACCAGCTCGGAGGTGACCGTGTCCAACGCGAGCCGCGCGTCCTCGTCAAGCAGGACACCCCAGCTGACGATGTGGGTCCGCACCCTGTGGCGGGCGACGGGCACGGAGCGCGGATCTCTGGTCAGGAAGAAGACATGGGAATGCACGACCACGGTGGGGCACCCTTCGGCACTGGCCTGGAGAGCAGCACCGCGGCCACCTGGGAGTGGACGAGCAGGTGGGTGGTGCCGCCGATCGTGGAGCCGAAGCCGCCCCAGCACGCGGGGCTCTCGTTCGGCCTGACAACGAGTCAACATGTGTGCGCTCGCCGTGAACACGGTAGAGACACCCCGGACGCCTGAAACCCTTGAAACCCGGCCCGGGGGCAGAAATGGCAGCACGCGAACGGAAACCCAACGGCAAGCTCGCCGCACTGGTCTCGGAGTGCCGGTGGGTGAGCAACGGCGAATTCGCCCGTGCGGTCAACCGAGCTGGCACCGAGGCCGGTTACAGGCTGCGGTACGACGAGTCGGCCGTCTCGCACTGGCTCTCGGGCACCCGTCCCATGGCCAAGTACCAGAAGGTGGTCCTGGAGACGCTGACCCGCCGCTTGCGCCGGCCCGTTACCGCGTTCGAGGCGGGCTTCGCCGATCAGCCTGACGTTCAGGCCCGGTCCGGGGATACGGTGGCTGGGCTGATCGACCTCGGGAGCATGGACATGGACCCATCGCGCAGGGGCGTACTCGGGGCGGGCCTGTACTCGGTCGCCCTCACCATTCCCGGCTGGCCGGACGTCATCGGGAGGTTCGAGCGGCTGAAGACCGACCCGCACGCCAGGATCGGCATGGCCGAGGTCGAGGCCGTGATCGCCATGACCGAGCGGATCAGCGAGATCGACGACCAGTTCGGCGGCCGGACCGCCCGCCCGATGGCCGCGGCGTTCATGGTCAACAACATCGTGCCGCATCTGAAGGCCACCGCCTCGGCCGGGGTGCGCAAGGCGATGCTGTCCGCCGCCGCCGATCACCTCTACCTGACCGGCTACATGGCCGTGGACGAGCGCCTGGACCTGCTCGGCCAGAGGTACTACACCAAAGCCCTGGAGCTCGCGCTCGCGGCCGGCGACCACCTCACCTATTGCACCACCCTGCGCGGCATGAGCGTCCAGGCCGTCGAGCTCGGCCACGGCGCTCCTGCGTTGAGGTACGCGAACGCCGCTGCTGCCGCCTCACCCGAGGCCGGACCTCGGATGCGCGCCTTCCTCGCCGGCCAGCAGGCCCATGCGCTCGCCCGGAACGGTGACCGCGCCGGAGCGCTCGCAATGCTCCGCGAGGCCGAAGTCGCCATGGAGCAGGCCGAGTCCAAGGCCAAGGCCCACGGCTCCTATGACCCAGCCTCGCTCTCGTACCACGTCGCCCAGGTCACCTACGAGCTTGGCGACCGCGAAGGCGCGATCCGTGCGCTCCTGCACTCGGAGAAGGTTCGCCCCACCGTGTACCGCCGGGCCCGCGTCCGCCACCGGGCGATGCTCGCCGAATGGCAGCTCGAAGCCGGCCGGTTGGAGGAAGCCGTCCAGAACTGGCACCTCGCGCTGGACGACTTCCCCCATCTCCAGTCCGGCCGGGCCGACGACCGCTTCCGCGCCATGCTCTCCGCAACCCGGTCGCACTGCCGCGACCCCCACGTCCGCGAGCTCCTGGAACGTGCCCGGCCCATCGCGGTCGGCCGTCCGTTCTGAATCCTCTGTCGAGCGGGGGCGCGGCCCTCCATGGGGCGCCGGAGCTCGCCCGTGCGACGAGCGCACGCGACCGGGCCGGGCTCCTGGGGGAGCCCGGCCCGGGGTCGGTGGTGCGGGGTGGGAACGGTGGTGTCAGTCGGTCACCGCGACGAGGCGCAGTTCGGAGGTGTAGCGGCGGCCCTGGTCGTCGGTGAGCCAGGCCTGTTCGGGCGTGGGGAACATCTCGGTGACGGTCAGCCGGGCGTCCGGGTCCTTGCGGGCCAGTCGGCGGGCGGCCTTGGCGAGGATGTTGACGTAGACCGGGCTGTCGAAGTCGACGAAGAACGGCCGCGGTTCGGTGGGGGAGACCACGAAGACGAAGCGGGGCAGCTCGTTCGCGTCCTGCCAGTGCCGGGCCCGGACGAACCGGCGCGGCTCGGTCTTCTCGTCCGCGAAGTCCAGCGTGGAGCCGACGAACCGCCAGGTCTCCCGGGCCACCACCATCTTGTCGATGGTGATCCGGGGGGAGTGGTCGGCCTCCGGCAGCAGCCGGAAGCGGTCCATCACCAGGGTGGTCAGCACGTGCGAGAAGACCTCGACGGCCGGGAACACGGCGCCGTCCGGCAGCACCACGGTCAGCCGGCCGTCCCGCTGCTCCACCACGGCGTCGGCGCTCGGCGCCGTCCGGTCGCGGTGCGGGTCGGCCGTGTTGTCGAGCAGGGCGACCTGGTAGTCCTGCGGGCGGACCAGCGCGTGCCGGATCCGGGCGGAGAGCCGGGCCTTGTGCTCCTTCGGCAGCAGCGGCATCAGCCGCGGCGCCGGGTGGTCGCGGTCGGTCCGGTGGAACAGCTCCCGGCGGTCCGGGTGCTGGTTGACGAACAGCTCGTTGCCGAGTGTGTTCGAGGCCAGGTGCAGCTCGCCGAGGGCGAGTTCGAACTCGCCGCGGTCGATCGCCGCGGTGTCCTCCGCCGCGATCATCATGTCCGGGCTGATGTACCGGGCGGCGGTCCAGCCCGCGGCGGTGGCGAGCCCGAAGGCCTCCGCCACCCGGTCGGCGAGGTCGGCGAGGTCGGCGCCCGCGACGTTGACCCGGCGCACGCCCTCCGTGGACGGCAGGATCCGCTGCCAGCGGCGCTCGAACTCGGCCTGCAGCTCGGCGGCGTCGGCCCCCGCCGCGCCGTGCAGCACGGGCATGCAGGCGAACCAGAAGGTGGCGAGGTCCACCGGGCGGTCGGCGTCGGTCTCGGCGCGCAGCTTCCCGTACACCGCGGCGACCCGCTCCGACACCCGGGCGGCCAGCGCGGCGGCGAGCCAGGCGGCGCCGTCCATCAGCAGTTCGAGCGGGGCGAGCGCCTCCAGCACCCGGCTGCCGAGCGTCACGTGGGCCGCGCGCCGGCAGTCCTGGTAGACCACCGCGCGACCGGGCGCCGTGGTGCCGCTCTTCTCGCGCTTGGCGGCCGCGTCGGTCACCCGCTGGAAGGTCTGCTCGACCTCGGTGAGGGCGGCCACCAGGCGCTCGGGGTCGTCGGCCGCGGCCCGGACGGCCTCGGCGGCGCGCTCCAGCTCGTCGAGCCGGGCGAGCGCCTCGGCGCGCACGGCGGGCTCGCCGATCCGCTCCAGGGCGGTCCGGAGCCGGCGGTCCGGCCGGATGTCGGCGGGGAGGTCGAGCTGCCAGGTGATCCAGCGCCGCCGGACCAGCTCGTCGAGGAGCGCGGGGACGTCGGTCCCCGGGCCAGTCTGCTGCTGGATGGCGTGGGCGGTGCGGGTGCCGTCGCAGAGCCGCAGCACCCGCAGCGTCTCCGGCTCCACCGGGCGCGGCGGGCGGCCGGGGACGCGTACCGCGTCCTCCTCCAGCCGGACGAAGGGCACCCGGCGGGGCGCCGTCCAGACGCGTACCGCCGGGTCGGCGCCGATCGCGCGGGCCAGCGCGTCCATCGACCAGCTGGACCAGAAGACCTCCGAGGAGGCGATCAGCCCGGTGCCCGGGTCCATGGTGATGCCGGGCCGGTCGGGGTCGAAGGCGCCCCAGCCGACCGGGCCGAAGAAGCCGATGGTGTCGTTCTTGACGCAGAACCGCTGCCAGTAGTGGGCGACCAGTTCCTCGCGCTGGCGCTGCTTGAAGGTCCGGCCCTCGGTCGCGGGCGACCAGTTGAGGAACGGCCGGATCGCCGAGTCCAGCACCCCGCGGTTCTGCCAGGCGACCGCCGCGCGGAACGACCCGGAGGCGGCGATCTCCTGCGCGTTCTCCGCCGCCCGGGCGGCGGCCTGCGTGAACTCCTCCTCGAAGGCCTGCCAGGCGGCCCCGGAGAGCTTGTCCCGGGCGCCGAACTTGTCCGCGGCCGCCGCCAGGCCCTCCGGCGCCAGCCGGAGCACCCCATCGGCCGGGAACCCCGGGCCGCGCACCGCGACCTGGTCCCACAGCCGCCACCGGCCGCTCAGGGAGACGGATTCCTCGTGCATTCCGGTGCCCCCTAGGCCGAGGCGGAGGCGAGGGACAGGTCGTCGACGACGACCTCCGCGAGCTCCGCGGGGGACGGGTAGGTGAAGACCAGGGCGACGGCGATCTCGGCGCCGACCAGCTCCTGGAGCCGGTCGACGATCTGGAAGGCGGCGAGCGAGTCGCCGCCGGCCTCGAAGAAGTCGCTGTCGGTGTCGAGGCCGTCGTCGCCGAGCGTCTCGCGGTAGAACCCGGTGATCCGCGCGGTGAGTTCGGCGGTGTCGATGGTGGTCATGGTCGGTCCTTCCGAAGGGGTGGGTAGGCGGGGGAAAGAGGGGTGCTCAGCGGGTCGTGGCGGCGGCCAGCGCGGCGGCGGAGTTGCCGCCGGAGACGACGACCGCGGTGCGGCCCGCCGCGCCGGGCCGCAGGGCGCCGGAGCGCAGCGCGCCGGCGAGGGCGGCGGCGCCGCTGGGTTCGGCGGCGATGCCGGCGCGGTGCAGCAGGTCCATGGCGCGCAGCACCGCCGCGTCGTCGACGCCGATCAGGTCGTCGACCCGCCGCCGGACGATCGGGAAGGTCAGCTCACCGGGCCGCTGGCCGCGCAGCCCGTCCGCGACGGTGTCGCTGGGCGGCAGCTCGACCGGTTCGCCGGCGGCCATCGAGCGGGCGTAGCGGCGGGCCCGTTCGGGCTCCACGCCGATGACGCGCACCGGCCTCGGCAGCCGGGCGGCCGCCAGCAGGACGCCGGCCAGCAGGCCGCCGCCGCCGACCGGGACGAAGATCGATTCGAGGTCGGGGGCGTCCCGGAACACCTCCAGGCCGACGGTGCCCTGACCGGCGATCACGAGTCCGTGGTCGGAGGAGGGCACCAGCGCGCCGCCGGTGCGGGCGGCGAGGTCCCTGGCGTGGCGGTCGCGTTCGGCGACGCCGCCGGGCACCCGCAGGACCCGGCCGCCGAGCGCCCGGATCGCCCGCTCCTTGGCCTCGGCGGCGCCGGCGGCCATCACCACGGTGACCCGGACGCCGAGCATCCGGCCCAGGGTGGCCACCGCGATGCCGTGGTTGCCGGAGGAGCCGGCGACCACCTCGTCGGCGCCGAGCGCGAGCATCGCGTTGGCCGCGCCGCGCAGCTTGAACGACCCGCTGTGCTGCAGGTGTTCGGCCTTGACGAGCAGGCCGGGCAGGGTGTCGTGGCGCAGCAGCGGGGTGTGCCGCACGTGCGGGGCGATCCGCTCGGCGGCGGCCAGGACGTCGGCCGGCCCGGGCAGGCCGGTGCCGGTGGCGAGACCGGTCAGCGGGCGGGTGTCGGAGGCCGTCACGCGACGGCCTCCGGCACGGGCGCGCGCAGGGCGCGGCGGTCGGTCTTGCCGCTGTGCGTCACGGGCAGCCGCTCCAGCCGGGTGAAGCGCCGGGGCATCATGTGCGGCGGCAGGGTGAGCGCGAGGTGGGCGCGCAGCCGGGCGTCGGGGGTGGCGGCGAGCGGGCCGGTGACGTGGGCGTCGAGCCAGGTCCGGCCCCGGTCGTCGGTCTCGGCGGTCACCACGGCACCGGTGACGTCGGGGTGGGTGAGCAGGGCGCCCTCGATCTCGGCCGGGTCGACCCGGTGGCCGCGGATCTTGAGCTGGCGGTCCGCGCGGCCGAGGTAGTCGAGGGTGCCGTCGGGGCCGCGCCGGGCGAGGTCGCCGGTCCGGTACAGCCGGGTGCCGGGCGGGCCGTGCGGGTCGGGCGGGAAGCGGTCGGCCGTCAGGCCGGGCAGTCCGCCGTAGCCGCGGGCCACCCCGGCGCCGCCGATGTGCACCTCGCCGACCTGGCCGTCCGGGACTTCGCGGCCCCGCGGGTCGAGCAGCCGTACGACGGTGCCCTCGATCGGGGTGCCGACGGTGTCGGTGGCGGTGTCCGGGTCGGCCGGCACCTCGTAGCGGGTGGAGGTCATGGTGCACTCGGTGGGCCCGTACTGGTTGACCAGCCGGCCGCCGACCAGGGCGCGGCCGCCGGCGGCGAGGAACGGGCGCAGCGACTCGCCGCTGGAGCAGAGCAGCCGCAGGGAGCGCAGCCGTTCGGCGGCGCGCGGGTGCTGGGAGAGGAAGGTCAGGAAGGACGGGGTGGTGCTGAGGACGGTGTCGACGCCGTACTCGGCGACGGTGTCGGCGAAGGCCTCGGCGCGCAGCAGGCGCGAGCGGTCGACGAGGACGACGCAGCCGCCGGCGGTCAGCGGGGCGAAGGTGTCCCGGATCGAGGCGTCGTAGCCGGGCGGGGCGAGTTGGAGGGTGACGGTGCCGGGGCCGAGGTGGTTGTCGCGGGCGACGGCGCGCAGGTAGGTGTCGAGGCCGTGGTGCTCGATCAGCACCGGGTTGGGCGCTCCGGTCGAGCCGGAGGTGTGGCTGACGTACGCGAGCGAACGCGGGTGCGGGGCGGGGAACGCGGGGGCGGCCGGCGGGTCGGCGGGCAGCCGGTCGAGCAGCAGGGCGGGCGCGCCGACGAGCGGGCCGAGCCGGTCGGCCAGGGCCGCGGTGGTGAGCAGGTGCGCCGCCGCGCCGCCGGCGGCGAGCGCGGCGAGCCGCCCGTCGGGCAGTTCGGTGTCCAGGGCGAGGAACGCCCCGCCGGTGCGGACGACCGCGGCGATCGCCACCACGGCGTCGGCGCCGGGCGGCAGCGCCACCGCGCAGACCCGTTCCGGCCCGAGGCCGTGGGCGGCCAGGTGGGCGGCCAGCCGGTCGATCCGCTCGGCGAGTTCGCCGTAGCCGACCGGTCCGCCGGGGGTCAGCAGGGCGGGGGCCTGCGGTGCGCGGTCGGCGTGCGCCCGGATGGCGTCGACGAAGGTGGCCCCGGCGGGGGTGCTCATGCCGGTTCCTCCGTCCCGGTGGTCCGGTCGACGGCGACGAGGCGCAGTTCGGAGGTGTAGCGCTGCCCCTGGTCATCGGTGAGCCAGGTCTGTTCGGGCGTGGGGAGCATCTCGCTGACGGTCAGGCGGGCGTCCGGGTCCTTGCGGGCGAGCCGGCGGGCGGCCTTGGCGAGGATGGTGACGTAGACCGGGCTGTCGAAGTCGACGAAGAACGGCCGGGGCTCGGTGGGGGAGACCACGAAGACGAAGCGGGGCAGCTCGTGGGCGTCCCGCCACTGCCGGGCCCGGACGAACCGCCGGGCCTCGGTCTTCTCGTCCGCGAAGTCCAGGGCGGCTCCGGCGAAGCGCCAGGTCTCCCGGGCGACCACGGTGGAGTCGATGGTGATCCGCGGCGAGTGGTCGCCGTCCGAGCGCAGGGTGAAGCGGTCCATCACCCGGTTGGTGAGCGCGTGGCAGAAGACGTCGAGCAGTTCGAACTCGGAGCCGTCGGGCAGCACGGCGGCCAGCCGGTCGTCGCGCTCCTCCACCAGGACGTCGCCGGAGCGCACGGTGCGCGGGCGGTGCGGGTCGGAGGTGTGGTCGGTGAGGGCGACGTAGTGGTCCTGCGGCCGTCCGAGCGCCTGCCGGCTGCGGGCGGACCACTTGAGCGGCAGCTCCTTGGGCAGCATCGGGAGCAGGCGCGGGCCGGGGAAGTCGCGGCTGGTCTCGTCGATCAGCTGCTCGCGGTCCGGGTGCTGGTGGACGAAGAGGGACTGCCCGAGGGTGTTCATCGCGACGTGCAGCTCGCCGATCACGAGCTCGAACTCGCCGCGCCCGACGGCGTCGAGGTCCTCGGCGATGATCATCAGGTCGGGGCTGATGTACCGGCTGAGCGACCAGCCCCGGCCGCCCTCCGGGAACGCCTCGTGGACCTGCTCGGCGATGTCCGCGGCGGCGAGGTGGACCCGCCGGGCGCCGTCCGGCGCGTCGATGATCCGCCGCCAGCGCTCGCGCAGGTCGGCCTGGATCCGGTCGATGTCGGCGATCGACTCCGGGTGCGGGGCGGGCAGGCAGGCGAACCAGAGCGAGCCGAGGTCGACCGGGCCGCCGCCGCCGCGCTCGCGCAGGGCGCGGTAGGCGGTGCGGATGCGCTCGCCGACCGCCTCCGCGTACCGGTTGGTCATCCAGCGGGCGGCGGTCATGCACAGCTCCAGCGGGGCGAGCTGTTCCAGGACGGCGGTGCCCACGGTGGCGGTGGCGGAGCGGCGGGTGTCGGAGTAGACCAGGGCGCGGTTGGGCGCCGTCCGGGCGCCCTTCTCGCGGACCGCCGCGACCTCGGTGATCTCGGCGAAGGCGCCCTCCAGCGCGGCGAGGGCGGCGGTCAGCTCCTCGGGGTCGGTGCCGGCCCGCTGCACCCGGTCGCGGCCCTCTTCGAGGACCGCCAGCCGGGCCAGCGCGGGTTCGCGCACCTCGGCGTCGCCGATGCGGTCGAGCATGGCCCGCAGTTCCCGCTCCGGATAGGTGCCGGCCGGGACGTCGAGCTTCCACAGCACCAGCCGGCGGGCGACCAGCCACTCCAGCGCGGCGGTGACCTCCGCGGCGGGCAGCGGCCGGCCGAGCTCCCGGCCGGCCAGTTCGGCGATCCCGGCCGGGGTCCGGCGGCCGTCGCAGAGCCGGAAGACGGCGAGCGCGGCCTCGGAGACCGGCAGCGGCGGGCGGCCGGGCACCAGCACGGTGCCCTCGGCGGCCCGGACGAACGGCACCGGGCGCGGCGGCGTCCAGTCGCGGACCCGGGGGTCCCGGTCGATCGCCTTGGCCAGCGCGTCCATCGACCAGCTGGAGAAGTACACCTGGGAGTCGGCGACCAGGCCGGTGCCGGGGTGGACCTCGACGCCGCGCCGGTCGGTGTCGAAGGTGCCCCAGCCGACCGGGCCGAAGAAGCCGATGGTGTCGTTCTTGACGCAGAACCGCTGCCAGTAGTGGGCGACCAGTTCCTCGCGCTGGCGCGGCATGCTGGTGCGGCCCTCGGCGGACGGCGTCCAGTCGAGGAACGACTTGATGCCGGTGCCCAGCACCGCCCGGTTCTGCCAGGCCACCGCGGCCCGGAACGGTCCCGAGGCGGCGATCTCCTGGAGGTCCCGCGCGGTCTGCACGGCGGCCGCGGTGAAGGCCTCCTCGAAGGCCTCCCAGTCGGCCTTCGCCGGTACCTCGCCGGGGGTGAACTTGTCGGCGGCCGTCGCCAGGCCCTCCGGCGCCAGCCGGAGCACCCCGGCGGCGGGGAAGCCCGGCCCGCGGAGTGCGAAGTGCGGCCACAGGCGCCACCCACCGCCGGGCATTCGTATGGTGTCGGACATTGCTGAGCTACCTCCCTGGGAAACGTGCGCCGGGTCGTCCGCCGGTGGCCGACCGGCCGTCAGGCCTGTTCGGCCGGGATGCCGCCGAGGCACCACTCCAGGACCGCGCGGGCGCTGTGGTACTTGTTCTCGGCCTGCTGGAACGCGATGCTCGCGGGGCCGTCCAGCACGTCGCCGGTCACCTCGTCGCCGCGGTGCGCCGGCAGGTCGTGCATGAAGACGGCGCCGGGGCAGGCCGCGAGCACGGAGGAGTCGACCCGGAACGGCTCGAAGTCGCGCCGCCAGTCGGGGTCGGCTTTGGCCGTGCCGGTGGTCTGCCAGCGCGTGGTGTAGACGACGTCGGCCTCCGGCAGGTCGGCCATGTCGTGCCGCTCCTCGACCAGGGCGCCGGCCTCCTTGGCGAGGGTGCGGGCGCGGTCGAGGTAGGCCGGGTCGAGCCCGTAGCCGGCCGGGGTCCGCAGGTGCAGCTCGGCGCCGGGGAAGCGGGCGAGCGCGAGGGCGAGCGCCGAGGCGGTGTTGTTGCCCTCCCCGGCGTAGAGCACCCGCAGTCCCTCGATCCGCCCGAAGTGGCCGAGCATGGTGGTGAGGTCGGTGAGCGCCTGGGTGGGGTGCTCGGCGGCGCTCATCGCGTTGACGACGGACATCCGCTGCTGGGCGGCGTAGGCGCGGAGTTCCTCGGTGCTGCCGGCGGTGCGCGCCACCAGCACGTCGAGCATCCGGGAGAGCACCTCGGCGGTGTCCTCGGTGGTCTCGCCGGTGTTCTCCTGGAGGTCGTCGGGACCGTAGGTGATCAGCCGGGCGCCGAGCCGCAGCGCGCCGGCGGAGAACGCCGTGCGGGTGCGGGTGGAGGTCTTGCGGAACAGCACGCCGACGACGGCGTCGGAGAGCGGCCGGGCGCTCTCGCACGTGCCGGCGGCGTACTGGGCGCCGCGGTACGCGATCCAGCGCAGCTCGCGGTCGGAGAGGTCGTCCAGGGAGACCAGGTGGCGGCGGGGCGGTCGGGGCATCGGGGGTTCCTCCTCGGGTGCTCGGTGGCTCGGGTGGCGGACCGTCAGTTGGCGCGCAGGGCGTCGTGCAGGACGCCGAGGCCCTCGTCCAGCAGCTCGGGCGCGATGGTCAGCGGGGGCATCACCTTGAGGACCTCGTCGTGCCGGCCGCAGCGCTCGATGATCAGGCCGTGGTCGAAGGCGTACCGCTGGACGCGCTCGGCGCGGTCGGCGCCGCCCGCCGGGGCGGTGTCGATGCCGAGCACCATGCCCCGGCCGCGCAGCACCAGCTCCGGGTCCAGCGCGGCGAGCTCCGTCCGGAACCGGTCGAGCCGGGCCGAGTTCCGCTCCAGTCCGGTCAGGAAGGCGTCCTGCTGCCAGAACTCGCAGGCGGCGGTGGCCGCGACGAAGGCCAGCTGGTTGCCGCGGAAGGTGCCGGTGTGCTCGCCGGGCTGCCACAGGTCCAGCTCGCGGCGGAACAGCGTGAGCGAGAGCGGCAGCCCGTAGCCGCTGAGCGACTTGGAGACGGTGACGATGTCCGGCACGATCCCGGCGTCCTCGAAGCCGAAGAAGGTGCCGGTGCGGCCGCAGCCGGACTGGATCTCGTCGAGGATCAGCAGCACGCCGTACTGCTCGGTGACGCCGCGCAGGCGGCGCAGCCACTCCCGGCTCGCCGGGTAGACGCCGCCCTCCATCTGCACCGGCTCGACGACGACCGCCGCCGGCGGCTCGGTGCCCGAGGACGGGTCGGCCCAGAGCCGCTCGATCAGGTCGATCGAGTCGAACGGGCCGAGCGGGCCGTCCTCGAAGGGCACGAAGGTGACGTCGCCGCCGGTCACCGCGCCGGCCCGGCGGGCGCGGCGGCTGCCGGTGACCTCCAGCGAGCCGCGCGACATGCCGTGGTAGGCGCCGGTGAAGGCGGTCAGCCCGGTGCGGCCGGTGGCCCGGCGGGCCAGCTTGAGGGCCGCCTCCACCGCGTCGGTGCCGGTCGGGCCGGTGAACTGCACCTTGAAGTCGAGCCCGCGCGGCTGCAGGACGATCTCGTTGAAGCGGGTGAGGAACTCGCGCTTCGCGACGGTGTGCATGTCCAGGCCGTGCATCACGCCGTCGGCGGCGAGGTAGTCCAGGACGCGCTGCTTGACCGCGTCGTCGTTGTGCCCGTAGTTGAGGCTGCCGGCGCCGCAGAAGAAGTCGATGAAGGGCCGGCCGTCGTCGGTGTGCAGCAGCGCGCCCTTGGCGCGCTCGAACACCACGGGGAAGGTGCGGCAGTACGACCGCACCTCGGATTCGAGCTTCTCGAAGACGGAGGTGTCGGTGGTGGTGGCGGTGGTCATGGGGGTTCCTTGGGGCGAGGAGGGCAAGGAGGGGTCAGCGGCCCGCGGTCGCGCGGTCCCCGCGCGGGCGGGCGGTCAGCCGGGGCAGCGGGCCGTCCGCGGCCGTCCGCGGGTAGCCGTCCAGGGCCGCGGCGAGGGCGGCGACGGTGGGGTGGTCGAAGAGCGCCCGCACCGGCACGTCCACCCCGAGGGCGGCGCGCAGCCGTACGGCCACCCGGGTGGCGAGCAGCGAGTGCCCGCCGAGCCGGAAGAAGTCGTCGTGGGCGCCGATCCCGGTGCTGCCGAGGACCTCCTCCCAGACCGCGGCGACGGCCCGCTCCCGCGCGGTGCGCGGGGCGGCGGAGGCGGCGGCGGCCGTGCGGGGCTCCGGCACCGGCAGCGCGTGCCGGTCGACCTTGCCGCTGACCGCGGTCGGGATGGCGTCCAGCAGCACGAACGCGGCCGGGACGAGGTGGTGCGGCAGCGAGTCGAGCAGGGCGGCGCGCAGCTCCTCGCCGGTGGGCGGCCGTTCGGCGTCCTCCGCGACCAGGTAGGCGGTGAGCTGGCGGCCGCCGGAGCCGTCCGGGGTCGGGTGGACGACGGCGGAGCGCACGCCGTCCAGGGCGAGCAGCGCGGCCTCGATCTCGCCCGGTTCGATCCGGTGGCCGCGGATCTTCACCTGGTGGTCGCTGCGGCCGAGGATCTCCAGCGAGCCGTCCGGGCGCAGCCGGCCGAGGTCGCCGGTGGTGTAGAGCCGGCCGCCGGGGACGGTGGCGTGCGGGTCGGGGAGGAAGGCGCCGGCGGTCTGGCCGGGCCGCCCGCGGTAGCCCCAGGCGAGGCCGTCGCCGCCGATGCAGACCTGCCCGGTGCCGCCCTCGGCCACCGGCTCCAGCCGGTCGTCGAGCACCCGGACGCTGGTGTTGTCCACCGCGGCCCAGGTCAGCACCTGTCCGTCGGCGCCGTGGCGGGCCACGCTGGTCCAGATGGTGGCCTCGGTCGGCCCGTAGAGGTCCCACACCGGGGCGCCGCCGGCGGCGAGCGTCGCGGCCAGCTCGGTGTGCAGCTTCTCGCCGCCGGAGAGCACGGTGAGGCCGGGAGCGGGCAGCCAGCCGGTGTCGGTCAGCATCCGCAGCATCGAGGGGGTGGCCTGGACGACGTGCGGGCGGGCCTCGCCGATCAGGCGGATCAGCCGCTCGGGGTCGCGGGCCTGCTCGGTGTCGGCGAGCACCAGCCGGGCGCCGGTGAGCAGCGGCAGGCAGAGCTCCAGCATCGAGGGGTCGAAGGAGGCGGTGGTCAGTCCGAGGACGGTGGCGTGCGGCGGCAGCTCCAGCCGGGCGGCCATCGACCGGAGGAAGTTGGTCAGCGCCCGGTGCGGGATCTGCACGCCCTTGGGCATGCCGGTCGAGCCGGAGGTGTGGAAGACGTAGGCGAGGTCGTCCTGGCCGGTGGTCCGGTCGAGCCGGTCCGGCCGGGTCACCGGGCCGGCCTGCGGGCCGTCGCCGTCGAGCAGCAGGGTAGTCGCGGCGGTGTCCGCCACCCGGCCGGCCAGCGCGCCGGTGGTGACCACCACGGCCGCCCCGGTGTCCTCGACCAGGTAGCCGATCCGCTTCACCGGGTGCATCGGGTCGAGCGGGACGTAGACGCCGTCCGCCTTGAGGACGGCGAGCAGCGCGGTGAGCAGGCCGGTGCCGCGCTCCAGCAGGACGCCGACCCGGACGCCGCGGGCGACGCCGAGGCCGCGCAGCCGGTGCGCCAGGCGGTCGGCCCGGGCGTCGAGTCCGGCGTAGCTCAGCTCGCCGTCCGTGGAGCGGACGGCGACGGCGTCCGGGGTGCTGCGGGCCTGCCGCTCGAAGAGGTCGGTGACGGTGGGGGAGGGCACCTCGCGGGCGGCGCCGAGGCCGAGCGCGAGCCGGCGGCGGCGCTCGCCGGAGGGCAGCGGCGCCAGCCGGGCGGTGGCGAGGGCCAGCGGTTCGTCCGGGGCGGCGAGGACCTCGCGCAGCAGCCCGACGTAGTCCTCGGTGAGGCGGGCCGCCGTCTCGGGGGCGAACAGCGCGGTGGCGTACTGCAGGCGCAGGCCCAGGCTGCCGTCGGGGCGGCCGAGCAGGTCCAGCGCCAGGTCGAACGGCGTCCCGGCGACGGGGGTGGGCACCAGCTCGACGTCCAGGCCGGGCAGCGCGGGCGGTTCGGCCTGGGAGTCGAGGGTCAGGAAGGAGACCTGGAAGAGCGGGTTGCGGCTGAGGTCGCGCTCCGGGGCCAGCTCGGTGACGACGCGTTCGAACGGCGTCTCGGCGTGCGAGAGGTCGGCGAGGGAGCCGCTGCGGACCCGGTCCACCAGCTCGCCGAAGCTCGGCCGGCCCGACAGGTCGGCGCGCAGCACCACGGTGTTGACGAACGGGCCGATGAGGTCCCGGGTGGCGGCCTGGCCCCGGCCGGCGACCGGGGTGCCGACGGCGAAGTCGCTCTGCCCGCTGTACCGGCCCAGCTGCGCCTGGAAGGCGGCCAGCAGCACCATGAACCGGGTGGCGCGCCGGGACCGGGCCAGCCGGTCGGCGCGTGCCACCAGCTCGGCGGGGAGGGTGAACCGGGCCACCGCGGCGGCGCCGTCCCACTCGGCGGGCCGGGCGCGGTCGGTGGGCAGCTCCAGGGGTGGCAGCCCGGCCAGCCGGGAGCCCCAGTAGCCGAGCTGCCGGGCGAGCCGGGGTCCGGTGGTGCGCTCGTGCTGGCGGGCCGCGAAGTCGCCGTACTGGAGCGGGAGGTCCGGCAGGCCGTCGGGGCCCCCGGTGGTCGCCGCGCGGTAGGCGGCCGCCAGCTCGCGGGTGAAGACGTTCCAGGAGGAGAAGTCGAAGGCGATGTGGTGCACCACGACGACCAGCAGGTGGTCGTCGGCCGCGAGCCGGGCCAGGGTGGCCCGCAGCGGCGGCGCGGTGGTCAGCTCGATCGGCCGGTGCAGCACCAGGTCGAGGACGGCGGTGATGCCGGCCTCGCCGGGGGCGGGCGCCTCGACGGTCTCCAGCGGGACCTCGACGGCGGGCGCCACCCGGGCCACCGGCTCGCCGTCGGCGGCCGCGTACCGGGTGCGCAGCACCTCGTGCCGGGCGACCACGGCGGTCAGGGCGGCGGCGAGGGCGGCGGCGTCGACGCCGCCGCGCAGGCGCAGGGCCAGCGGCAGCAGATGATCCGCCGTACCGGGCCGCAGCTGGTCGAGGAACCACAGCCGTTGCTGCGAGAACGATGTCGTCCGGACGTCACCGCGGTCCACCGGCTCACCTCCAAGGGGTAGTCAGAACGTCGCGCGCCCCGGGTGGTCGGGGCACAACCGGAGCTTGCCGGTCGGGTGCGGCGGGGGAGTAGGGAAGGAGCGGCAGCGCGGGGCGCCGCTTTTGCTGCGTCAATGTCTCTGTTCGGCGGCTCCGGCCGCGGCGGGCCGGGGCGGCGCCGGGTCAGATCAGCCCGGTGCGGACGGCGTGGGCCACCGCGTGGGCCCGGTTGCGGACCTGGAGCCGGGCCATCAGGTCGTAGATGACGTTCTTCACGGTGTGCTCGGAGCAGGAGAGTTCGCGGGCGATGGCCGCGTTCCCGTGGCCCTCGGCGACCAGGCCGAGCACGGCGGTCTGCCGGGCCGTCAGCGGGGAGTCCGGAGCGGGCCGGCGCGGGGCGGGCGCGCCGTCCTCCGCCGGGCCGAGCAGGCCGACCAGGACGCCGTAGGGCATCCGGCCCTCGCCGTGCCGGGCGCAGCGGACGGCGGTGAGCAGGCGTTCCGGGGTGGCCTCGGTGGACTGCAGCATGGCCACCGCCCCGGCCCGGACGGCCCGCCGGACCCCGTCGGCCGTGAAGGTGTCGGCGACCAGCAGCAGCGGGCGGCCGTCGGGCTCCGGCCAGCCGTCCAGCGCGGCGCCGGGCGTCGGCCCGGCGGCCACCCGGACGGTGGCCCCGGAGTGGCCGGCCGCGAGTTCGATGCCGGCCCGGCGCAGGTTGGCGGCCACCTTCTCGCGGGCCGGCCCGCCCGCCGGGCCGAGGTGGACGCGCAGGGCGGTGGCGGGCCGCCGCTCGGTCTCGGGCCTGGTGGCGAGGGCGAGGGCGCTCACAGCAGACCCGCCCGCAGGGCGTAGGCCACCGCGTGGGCGCGGTTGCGCAGCCGGAACCGCTGGGTGATGTCGCGGACCACGGTGGTGACGGTCCGTGCGGAGTAGCAGAGCGCCCGGGCGATCTCGTCGGTCTCGTGGCCGTCGGCCACCAGCCGCAGGACGGCGCGCTCCCGTTCGTCCAGGCCCCAGCCGGGGCCGTGGCCGCGGGCACCGGGGTGCGGGTCGAGGTCGGTGCCGTGGTCGAGGAGCCCGTCGATCAGGTCGGGCGGCACCGTGCAGTCGCCGCCGGCCACGGTGAGCACCGTCCGGGCCAGCCGGTCGGCGTTGACCTCGCGCCGGCGCAGCAGGCCGCGGGCCCCGGCGTTGATGGCGTCCGCGGCCTCGGCCGGGGACAGGTCGGCGGCGATCACGACGACGGCGGGCCGGTGCGGTCCGGTGCGCGTCGCGGTCACCAGGTCGAGCTCCTGACGGTCCACCCGGTCGACCAGGACGACGGCGACGTCGGCCTTCTCCTCGGGCTGGACCAGGGCGATGTCCGGGTTGCCGGACAGCGCGCTGACGGCGCCGGCTTCCAGCACCGGGTCCAGGGCCACGACACAAAGCGGCAGGGGGTTGCCCATGTGCACTCCTCGGTCAGCGGGGTGAGCCTCTCGGCGAGGAGTCTTCGCTTCCGGTGCGCCCTGCCGCATGGGGCGCGATCACCCGCATTCCCCGCCGCGGGGGGCGCCGGGGCCGGTCCGGACGGCCCCCGTCGCGCGGACGGCGCCGGGCGCCCCGTCCGGATCCGCCGGCGAATCGTCCCGGTCCGTCCGGTACGGGGCGGCGGGCCCGAAGGGTGGGGGCGGCCCGCCGCCGCCCACCGGGGGCGGCGCGCGCC
>NZ_JBHWUI010000087.1:0-36173 GCF_042737525.1 Kitasatospora sp. NPDC059973
GGGGGGACCCTGTGGGAGAGTAGGACGCCGCCGAACAATCATTCCAAAGAACCCCCCGGTCCGTAAGGATCGGGGGGTTCTTTGCGTTTCCAGGGGCATTCTCCGGCGCCATTCGCGGTGGGTGGCTGCGGTTCGCCGGGGATCGACCGGCCCGGCGGGACGGAGTGCCGCTCCGGGGGTGGTGCTAGGTCCACCCCGGAATCGGGGTGCGACGGCCAGTGCCCCGCCCCTCGCCACCCGGCGACACTGGGTGGACGACGACCGGTACCGGCCCCAGGAGCATCCGTGACAGCAGCGAACCGAACGAGCGGCGCGGGCGTACGCGCTCAGACGGAGGCGGCCTTCCTGGCGGGCGGCCGCGGTCTGGTGCGGTTGGCGCTGGTGGCGCTGGGGGCGGTACCCACCGTCGCCCTGCCGATCCTGGCGGCGTCCTTCGCCGGTGGTGCGGTGAACTCGATGCTGGACCCCTATGACCTGGGCACCGTGTTCACCCTGCTCGCGGCGGCCCTCGCGGGCGCGGCCACCGCCGGCCTGCTGGTGCGCCGGGTCGCGAACCGGACGCGCGGTCAACTCGCCCGCTGGTACGGGATCCGGCTGCCGGTCGAGTACGACCCCCGGCCGGCGCTGGAGCGGGACGAGCGCGGCCACTGGTGGACGGGGTACTCGTACCACCGCTCCCACGGCGTCGCGAAGCTCGCCCACCTGCTGCACTGGGCCGCCCGGGACCGGGCCACCCGGTCGGAGATCGCCTGGCTGGTGATCAGCCCGGCGGCCGCGGTCGCACTCGCCCTGCCGGTGGCCGGTCTGCTGGTGGGCGGGGCGGGCTACGCGGTGACCGCTCCGGTGGAATACCGGGAGTACGGGCCGATCGATCCGGCCGGCGCCTCCCCGCTGGTCTCGGTCGTCCTGGGGCTGCTGCTGATGGCGCTCGGCGTCGTGCTGGCGCCGTACGCGGTGCGGGGCTACGTGGAACTGGCCCGGCGCGTGCTGGACCAGGACGGCCGCGCCTCGCACGCCCAGCTGACCAAGCGGGTCGCCCAGCTGACGGAGACCCGGGCGGACGCGGTCGGCAACCAGGCGGCCGAACTGCGCCGGATCGAGCGGGACCTGCACGACGGTGCCCAGGCACGGCTGGTCGCGATCGGGATGACCCTCGGCACGATCGAACACCTGCTGGAGACCGACCCGGTGGCCGCCCGCGAACTCCTCTCCGAGGCCCGGCAGTCCTCGGCCCGGGCGCTCCAGGAGCTGCGCGACCTCGTGCGCGGCATCCACCCGCCGGTCCTCGCCGAGCGCGGACTGGGCGACGCGGTGCAGTTGCTGGCGCTGGACAGCGCCCTGCCGACCGAGGTGTGCGTGAGCCTCCCGGACCGGCTGCCGGCGCCGGTCGAGGCCGCCGTCTACTTCAGCGTCTGCGAGCTGCTGGCCAACGCGGCCAAGCACTCGGGCGCGGAGCAGGTCTGGGTGGACATCCTCTACCGGGCCGGCAACCTGCGGGTCACGGTGACGGACGACGGCGTCGGTGTGGCGGATCCCAGCCGGGGCACCGGCCTGCGCGGGATCGAGCGGCGATTGGGTACCTTCGACGGTGTCCTGGCCATCGACAGCACGTCGGGCGGTCCGACCACCATCACCTTGGAGCTGCCGTGCGAGTTGTCCTCGCCGAGGACCTCTACCTCCTTCGCGAAGGCCTGATCCGGCTGCTGGAAGCGCACGGCTTCACCATCGCGGCGGCGGTCGAGACCGGCCCCGAACTGCTGGACGCGCTGCTGACGCACCGGCCGGACGTCGCCGTGGTCGACGTCCGGCTGCCGCCGACGCTGACCGACGAGGGCCTGCAGGCCGCGCTCCAGGCGCGCCGGGAGATCCCGGGCCTGCCGGTGCTGGTGGTCTCGCAGCACGTGCAGCAGCTGTACGCGCGGGAGCTGCTGGCGGACGGCACCGGCGGGGTCGGCTACCTGCTGAAGGACCGGGTCTTCAACGCCGACCAGTTCATCGACGCGGTCCGCCGGGTGGCGGCCGGCGGCACCGCGATGGACCCGGACGTGATCGCCAAGCTGGTGCAGCGCACCTCCCGCCGGCCGGGCGCGCTCCACCACCTCTCACCGCGCGAGCGGGAGGTGCTGGAGCTGATGGCGGAGGGCTGCTCCAACTCGGCGATCGCGGCCCGGCTGGTGGTGAGCGACGGCGCGGTGGCGAAGCACATCGCCAACATCTTCACCAAGCTCGGTCTGGCCCCCGCCGACGACGCCAACCGCCGGGTCCAGGCCGTCCTCGCCTATCTCAACGGGACGGCGGGGCGGCCGGCCTGACGCCCCGCCCGGCCGGTCGGCACCCGATCGGCACGCTGCCGACACCCGGTCGACACGGGGCCCGCGCCCGGTGTCCGCCGGGGCCGGTTCCACCCCGGGCTGCGAGGAAGCTGAAACAGCTGTACGAGTAAACTCCGGTGGGCCGAGCCCGGCGGCTGCTCGGTCGTCCGGCGCCCCGACCACCGGGAACCGGCGCCGAGGCAGCGCACGGCCGCAGCCGACACCCAGGGGTTGATAGACGTTATGGCACGCCCTCCGCTCACCAAGGCTCACCGCAGCCTGCTCGGGCTGGTCGCCGCCGGGGCCTGCCTGATCTCGGGCATCGGCTTCGCGGGTTCGTACAACGCGGTGCGGGAGCTGGCGTCCGAGAAGGGCTTCGGCGCCTTCTCCTACGCCTTCCCGATCGGTGTCGACGCCGGCATCGTCGTGCTGCTCGCGCTGGACCTCGTCCTGACCTGGCTCCGCATACCCTTCCCGCTGCTGCGGCAGACCGCCTGGCTGCTGACCGTCGCCACCATCGCGTTCAACGCGGCCGCCTCCTGGGGCGACCCGCTCGGGATGGGCATGCACGCCGTCATCCCGGTGCTGTTCGTGGTCGTCGTCGAGGCCTCCCGGCACGCGGTCGGCCGGATCGCCGCCATCACGGCCGACCGGCACATGGAGTCCGTTCGGCTGATGCGCTGGCTGCTCTCCCCGGTGCCGACCTTCCGGCTCTGGCGGCGGATGAAGCTCTGGGAGCTGCGCTCCTACGACGAGGTCGTCCGGCTGGAGCAGAACCGGCTGGTCTACCGGGCGCAGCTGCGCTTCCGGTACGGGCGCGGCTGGCGCCGCTCGGCGCCGATCCAGGCGCTGTTGCCGTTGAAGCTGGCCAAGTACGGGGTGCCACTGGACCCGGCGCTGCTGGACCGGCTGGACGAGGAGTCCCGCACGGCCACCGAACTCCGGGAGAGCCGGACGCCGGCCGCCGCCATCCCGGTGGCCGCTGCCGCCGGCACCCAGCCGCTCGCGCAGGCACAGCCCGCGAACGCCCGGCCGGAGAACGCCCGGCCCGAGGGCCTCCAGGTGGAGCAGGTGCGGTCCGAGGCGGCGGTGCCCGCCGTGGCGCCGGTGCCCGCGGAGGTGGCCGCGCCGATGCTGGCCAAGCTGGCCGCGGTGCGGCTGCGGGCCTCGCAGGAGCCGGCCGCCGAGGAGGAGCAGGCGCCGCCGCAGCCCCGGGAGGAGCTGAACGTCTGGACCGAGCGCCCGGTGCGGACCACCGGGCCGCAGGGCGACGGCTCGCCGGGCGGCCGGGTGCCGGGCCAGGCCTCGCCGTGGTTCAAGCCGCCGCGGCCGTCCGCCGCCCAGCCCGAGCCGCAGCCGGCGGCGCGCCCGGCCGCCCGTCCCGGCGGAGCGGCGGCCGCCCAGGCCGTCGCGCAGTCCGAGGTCCACACCGGTCCGGACGGCGCCGGCTACGCGGACCTCCCGGTGGAGCCCGGCTACGCGCAGGACGCCGCGTACGTCCGCGAGGCCGACTACCCGCAGGAGGAGGGCTTCGCCCCGGAGCCGGACGCGGCCGAGGGCTCCGGCCGCCCTTACGACTCAGCCTCCCGCCCGGCACCGTCGCGGCTCGACCCCGAGCTCTGCTACACGGCGCTGGTCAGCTACATCGACACCTTCGAGAAGGAGCCCAGCCCGCAGCGCCTCGCGGACTGGCTGACCAAGGAGTACGGCGTGACCGGCACCCGGCCGGACGGCTCGGTGCACCACAAGGACGTCGCCGAGCTCTTCCCCGAGCTGCGCGACCGCTACGCCGCCGCCGGGAGGGACTGACCGGCCGACCCGCCCAGGAGCCGGAGTCGCCGGCCGCCTGCCCGCCCGTCCGCCGCTCGGTCGGCCATTGACGCCCGACCCCGGCGGGGCTACCTTCGCCTCAACAAACTGTTGAAGCGCTGGTTCGGCACGGAGGAGTACGGATGTCGCAGGTCGAGGTGGACGGTACCGGTCCGGCGGGCGGAGCCTCGTTCTCCGGAGCGGCGCGTGCTGCCGTGGAGGCGCTGCTCGCCCCGGTCGACGCCGACCTGGCCCGCCGCTACCCGGGCGACTCCGGCAGCCGGCAGCCGGTGCACACCGTCTACGTCCCGGCCGACGCCTTCGGCGCCGACACCGTCCGCGACTGGGGCCGACAGGCGCTGGAGGCGTTCGACACGCACGCCGGTACCCCGGCCGCCCTGGCCGGCGCGCTCGGCGTGGCCGACGACGCGCTGCTCGCCGACGTGCACGCCCGGGTCCGCGCCAAGCTGGAGCGGGAGCCGGTCGAGGACCTGCGGATCGACTTCGAGGACGGCTACGGCCCCCGGCCCGACGCCGAGGAGGACGCGGCCGCCGTCCGGACCGCCGAGCTGATCGCGGCCGCCGTGGCGGACGGCAGCGCCCCGCCGTACATCGGCATCCGGATCAAGTGCATGGAGGCGGCCGTCCGCGACCGCGGCATCCGCACCCTGGAGCTGTTCCTGACCACCCTGCTGGCCTCCGGCGGCCTGCCCGAGGGGCTGGTTCTCACGCTGCCCAAGGTGACCTACGCCGAGCAGGTCACCGCGCTGGTCCGGCTGCTGGCGGACTTCGAGCGCTCGGCGGGGCTGCCGGCCGGCCGGATCGGCTTCGAGATCCAGATCGAGACCACCCAGGCGATCCTCGGCCCCGACGGCCGGGCCACCGTCGCCCGGATGATCGAGGCCGCCGAGGGGCGGGCCACCGGTCTGCACTACGGGACCTTCGACTACAGCGCCGCCTGCGGGGTCGGCGCCGCCTACCAGAGCATGGACCACCCGGCCGCCGACCACGCCAAGGCGGTGATGCAGGTGGCCGCCGCCGGTACCGGCGTCCGGCTCTCCGACGGGTCGACCAACGTCATCCCGACCGGCTCCACCGAGCAGGTGCACGCCGCCTGGAAGCTCCACCACGACCTGGTCCGACGCTCGTTGGCCCGTGCCTACTACCAGGGCTGGGACATGCACCCGGCGCACCTGCCGACCCGTTACGTCGCGGTGTACTCCTTCTACCGCGAGGGCCTGGCGGCCGCCGCCGCCCGGCTGGCGGCGTACGTCGCCAAGACCGGCGGCGACGTGATGGACGAGCCGGCGACCGCCCGGGCGCTCAGCGGCTACCTGCTGCGCGGGCTGGACTGCGGGGCGGTCGACCTCGCCGAGGTCCTCTCGCTCACCGGTCTGGACCGCGCCCGGCTGGACGCGCTGGCCGGCCGCTGAGCCCTCCCGGCCCCGCCCCGAGTCGTCCCCGCTCCGACTCGTCCCCGCTCCGACCCGGCGCTCTCCGGCTCGGACCGGTGACCGGACGGGCAGGGCCTAGGCTGGCGGTGGCACCCCGGAACCACGTGGGGCCGCCGCCAGCCTTCGCCGTCTTCCGGGAGAACCGCCGCACCATGTCCGCCACGCCGGAGCCGACCCCGAGGCAGTACCTGACCATCCGGCACGCGGGCAGCCACGAGATCGAGATCAAGAAGTCCCGCTTCATCTGCCACCTCGCCCGGGTCACCGACGAGGACGAGGCGCAGGCGTTCATCGCGGGCATCCGCAAGCAGTACTGGGACGCGCGGCACAACTGCACCGCCTTCGTGGTCGGCGACGAGCAGCGGCGCGAGCGCTCCAGCGACGACGGGGAGCCCGGCGGTACGGCCGGGGTGCCGATGCTGGAGGTGCTGCGCCGGCGCGGGCTGACCGACACCGCGGCCGTGGTGACCAGGTACTTCGGCGGGATCAAGCTCGGGGCGGGCGGCCTGGTCCGGGCCTACGGGAGCGCGGTGTCGGAGGCGGTGGACGCGGTCGGGCTGCTGGAACGGCGGCCGGTGGCGCTGCTCGCGGTCGCGGCGGACCACACCCGGGCCGGGCGGGTCGAGAACGACCTGCGGGCGGCCGGCTACACGGTGAGCGACCTCGCGTACGAGGCGGCCGGGGTGCGGATCGAGGTCGGGGTGCCGGAGCCGGAGGTGGCCGGATTCCGCACCTGGCTGGCCGAGGCGACCGGCGGTACCGCGGTGGCGGTGGCGGCGGGTCGGACGTATGTCGAGGTGCCGGTCTGAGCCGGTTCCCCGCGGCGCGGGGATGACGCTCGGGCGGGGGTTCGCGGGGCGACCGGGCCGGGGGCCGGACAGACTTTCGGCCAGATCGGGTCCGGCCGGGTTCCCGTCCTCCCGCACCCTGCCTAGCCTGGGCGGATCGCCGACCAGGAGGCCGAACCGAGATGTCCCTCGTCCAGACCATCACCCTGCCCCCGGGCGCCAGTACCGGCTGGCACTACCACCCGGGCCGGGTCGACGTGGTGGTGCTGTCGGGGACGCTGACCCGGACCCTGCACGACGGCCGGGTCGAGGTCAGCCGGGCGGGCGAGTCGCTGGTCGAGGAGGCGGGGCCGGTCCACGTCCACGTCGGCCGCAACCACGGGACCGTCCCCGTGGTGCTGATCGCCGACTACGACGCCCCGGAGGGCTGCCCGCTGGCGGTGCCGGTCGCCGAACCGGAGTGGAGCCGCAGCGGCGCGGGCCGCGCGGAGGGCTGAGCCCGGCCGCAGCAGAAGCCGGTCCGGTCCGGCGGGCGGCTTGAGCAGATTCACTCGAACGTATTGACGTGGCCCGGAGTTGGAACTTCCGCTCCGGGCTGTGGCGTTTCCTGGGCAAGGATCCGGCAAGAACCGGACGAACACACCCCCATCGATGGAGGACGACAGACCCCACCACCGCACCACGGAGGTATGCGCATGACCTCAGACCGTTCCTCGTCGCCCGCCCGCGCCGGTCTGCCCGGCCCCAGGGGCCTCGCGACGCCCTATCGGATGACCGTCACCACCGCGCTCCCGCACGCCGACGCCGTGGCCCTGGCGGACCAGCGCCTTGCCGCCTGGCTGAAACACGAAGGCTGTGAGGAGCCCCCGCCGGCCGCTCACCGGTCCGTCGCCGCCGAGGCCGCCGAAGTCCCCGCCGAACGCCTGCGCCTGGGCGACCGGGTCCTGCTCGACCGCGACGGCGGCCCCCTGCGGGGCGGCCCGGGGGCCGGGCGCTACGACCGCCGCCGGCTGCGCACCCCGGCCCCGCACGGCACCCACCAACTCACGCTGACCACGGCGACCGGCGGCGACGGCCGCACCTGGGTCCGGCTGGAGGCCGAGACGCACACCACCGGCACCGGGGTACGGACGCCGTGCCGGGTGCCGGTGCCCGAACTCGCCCGCAGCCTGCTGCCACTGCTGGACGCCACCGACGGCCCGGCCGCCGTCCAGTCGGCGCCGAGGGTGCTGACCGCCGCCGAGGTCGACGGTCTGATCGACGCGCTCTGCGATCCGGAGCGCCGGCTGCCCGTCGTGGTGGCGAGCGTTCCGGTCAACCACGACCTCGACAGCTGGGTGGAGGACGTCGTCCGCCCGCTCTGCCGCCAACTCCCCGGCCTCGCCACCGCCTACGTCCTGGATCCGGGCGCCCGTACCGAGTTCAACGTCGCACTGGAGTACCACACCGTCTACGGCGGGGCGGTGCGCACCTATCAGCCCGAGGTCGATCCGGCCTCCCGGTCGGACGGTGCGCGGCATCCGGTGCTGGCCCGCCACCGGATCGAGGAGGACCTGCGCCGGGCGGCCGGGCTGCTGGCCCGCGAACCGCGCCGGCTCGCCGCCGAGCTGCCGCTGCCGGCACCGCTGGCCGCCGTCCCGGTGCTGCGGGTGCCCGCGACCGCGGCCCGTCCGGGCACCGGCCCGGAGGACGCCACCGCCCGGGCCGAGCGGGCGGCGCTCGCCCACGAGGAGCAGCAGGACCACGCCGAGCAGCAGGCGAGGGCCGACGAGCTGGAGCGGGTGCGGCACAGCCTGCGCCGGGAGCGCCGCCGGGGCCGCCGGGTGCCGTCGGCGGCCGACGAGCCGCCGGGCGGGTCGGTCACCGGGCCGCGTCGCGGCGTCCAGTCCCGGGGGCCGGCCGGTCGGCTCTGCGCCGGCCCGGGTTCGGCGGGGCGCCGCCCGGCCGCGCCCGGGGCGGGCAGCAGACCGGGCTCACCGGGCGCTCCCGGGTTCCCGGCGGTGCCGGACAGCTTCACCGAACTGATGGCCCGGTTGGACGAGTTCCCGCTGCTCACCTTCACCGGGGACCAGAAGAGCGCGCTCGCCCTGGACGACCTGCGGTGCGCCGGGGCCGGCTGGGCCCGGCTCACCTGGGGCGGTCTGACGTCCCTGCAGGAGTACGCCGAGGCGGCGGTGCGCGGCGAGGCGGGCGGCGACTTCAAGCAGTGGTGCGAGCACACCCCGGCCGGCCGCCACCGCTTCCCGCCCCGCAAGGCGGTGCGCGGGGAGTCGCGGACGGTCTTCAGCCACACCAAGTGGAAGCGCGAGCGGATACTTCCGGTACCGGAGTGCGTGGACGCCTCCCGGCGGGCGTTCATGGGCGCGCACCTGCGGATCGGCGGTGGGCGCACGGCCCCGCGGCTGCACTACCTCGACGACTGTTCGGGCAGTGGCCGGATCTATGTCGGCTACATCGGCCTGCACCTGACCAACACCCGGACCAACTGAGAGGCTTGGCTGACCGGTGCGCCCGTTCGGTGGACAATGTCCGGCAGGGGCGGCCCGTAGGCTCGCCGGCCGCCCCGGGCAGGCGCCGGACGAGCATGGGGGAACCGCGACCGATGCAGCACTCAGCAGACGGCCAGCCCGACGGCGCCGTGATGGCCCCCCAACCCGGCTTCCTGGCCTCGGTCTTCCGTGACCTCGGCGTCAGCGGCCCGGACGGTCCGGAAGGACCCGACGGATCGTCCGGGCCTGACGGGTCTGACGGGTCTGACGGGCCTGATGGTCCGTACGGGCCCGACGGGCCACCCGGCTCGCCGGGCCCGGCCGACCGGGCGGCCGGCGGTCGTGGCGGTCATGGCGGCCCGGACGGTCTGACCGGCCCGGACGGCCTGACCGGCCCGGAGGGCGTGGACGAGGCGGTCGCCGCGCACACCCGGGCCGCCGCGCTGACCCACCACCGGTCCGTCACCGTCCGGGCCGAGCACGAGCGGCTCGCGGACCTCCTGCGGCGGGCCGCGCTGCCCGTCTCGGCGATGGACTTCGAGAGCCAGCTCCGCCACTACGAGCCGAGGCCCTACCCGGCCACCGGCCCGGGCGGCGATGAGGCCGACGCCGAACCGCGCTGGGAGGACTACGCGCCCGAGCGACCGGCCGGGGCCGACCCCGACGAGCCGCCGACCCGGCGACTGCTGGACTCCGGCTTCCAGCGCCAGCTGGCCCAGGCCCGGCTCACCCACCAGCGTGCCCTCCGGGAGTGGCGCACCCGGCGGGCCGGGGCCGACCGCCCGGCCGAGGACGAGTCGCGGCGGGTCCACGAGCAGGCCGAGCAGGCCAGGGCCCGCGCGGTCCGCGAGTACAACGAGACCCTGGAGGAGTGCCGGCGGGCGTACCGGCTGGCCGAGCCGGCCGCGGTCGAGTCACTGCTGGAGCGGGCGCTGGCGGCCGCCGAGACGGCCACCCAGGACGTACCCGCACCCTGCCGGGCGGTCTTCCGCCCGCTCACCCGCACCGCCGTGCTCGACCTCGACCTGCCGTCCCTCGACCTGGTGCCGTCACTGACCGGGTACCGGCTCGCCCCGGACGGCGAGATACTCCCGGTGCCGCGCCCGCCGGCCGACCGGGCCACCGACTACCTGCGGCTGGTCGCCCGGCTGGCCCTGCGCGCGCTGCAGGCCGCCGATGCCGTCGACACCGACGAGATACTGGCCGGGGTGGTGCTGAACGGCTGGCTGCGCGAGTCCGCCGGAGCGGAGCCGCTCTGCCTGGTGAGCGTGGACGCCGACCGCGACGCCCTCGCCCGGACCAGGCTGCTGCCGGCGGCCGCCCCCTACGCGGAGCACGACGGCGAGGGCGTCTACGCGGACGCCGAACAGGACGAGGCACTGGTCCGGCTGCGCCAGCTCGGCGCCGCCGTGACCCCGGACCCCTACGCCAGGGCGGGCGTCGAACCGGCCGCCCTGGCGGGCGCCACCGTGCCGTCCGCGCCGGACCTCTCGGCGAACGAGTTCGCCCACCTGGTCCGCGAACTGCTCACCCGCGGCGGGCTGGAGCAGTGGAGCGTACGACTGCGCGGCCCGGCGGGCCTGGTCGCCACCGGGGAGGGGGCGGCGGGCAGCGCGCTGCCCGGGCGCTGGGTGGTCTGGGCCTCCCGCGGGTCCGGGGCGGTGGGCGAGGAGGAGATCAGGACCTTGGCGGAGGCCGTCCGCGAGGAGTCCGCCGAGCGCGGTCTGCGGCTGACCACCGGCCGGTTCACCGACGAGGCGCTCGACCTCACCGGCGAGGACGGGCACCAGCACATCCATCTGGTCGACGGCGACGGCGTGCGGGAGCTCGCCCGCGCCCACCTCGGGCTGCCGCTCGCCTCCGGTCACTGAACGGGCCCGGCCGGGCCGCGAGCCCGACGGGTGCCCGGGTGCTCTCGCGGCTCACCCTCACGGACCGCCCGGCGGGCGGCGCCCCGGGCACCGGGCGAGGCTGGGGGCACCGGCACCGGGGCCTGCCCGGCCCGGGCGGTCCGGCACCGTTCGGCGGTCGGCCCCGGCGAGCCACCGGGGCACGGGACGCCGGGACGCCCGAGGGGTTGCCCGGGACGCTCAGGACACGGGGGAGGCGAGGGGATGCGTAGGGTCTCCGGTACGGGGGAGGTGGGATGACCGCGATCCTGGTCGCCGCCGGCGCTTTCCTGATGACGCTCATCGGTGGCTACGTCGCCCAGCGCACCGGTGACCGGCGCCATCTGGTGCTCGGGTTCGCCGCCGGGCTGATGCTCGGGGTGGTGGCCTTCGACCTGCTGCCGGAGGCGCTGCACCAGGCGCCCGGGGAGATCCACGGCGTCCCGCAGGCGCTGCTGATGTTCGCGGCCGGGTTCCTGGCGATCCACGTCGTCGAGCGGGCGGTCGCCATCCACCGCGGCCACGAGGGCGAGTACGCCGCGCACACCCACGGCCACCAGCACGTCCACACCCATGCGCACGCCCAACCGGCGGTCGCCGAGGGAACGTCCGCGCCGGGGATCGGGCTGACCGCGGCGCTCGCCCTGGTCGGCCACAGCGTGATGGACGGCTTCGCGATCGGCGCGGCCTTCCAGGCCGGGACCACCGTCGGGACGGTGGTCGCCGTCGCCGTGGTGGCCCACGACTTCGCCGACGGCTTCAACACCTACACGATCACCCGGCTGTACGGGAACGACCGCCGGCGGGCGCTGACCCTGCTCGCGGCCGACGCGCTGGCACCGGTGACCGGCGCCGCGATCACCCTGCTGTTCACCATCCCCGAGCAACTGCTCGGCCTCTACCTCGGGTTCTTCGCGGGCTTCCTGCTCTACCTGGCGACCTCCGACATCCTCCCCGAGGCGCACAGCCCGCACCCCTCGCGCGCCACCCTGCTCTGCACCATCCTCGGGGTGGGCTTCATGTGGCTGGTGATCGGGTTCGCCGGCTGAACGGCCGGACCCGGGCAGCCCGGGCGGCCGCACACCCGGCCCGGGCGGCCCCTCACCCGGGCCGGCCCGCGCTCACGCCGCCAGGGCGGCCCACCGGTCCCGCATCGCGGCCAGCGCCTCGGTGATCGCCGGCCGCCGGGAGGCCTGGGCGCGCCAGAGCGCGAACACCCGCCGGGCCGGCTCCGGCACGACCGGCCGGGCGACCACCCCCGGCGGCAGGGCGCCCCGGCCGAGCCGCGGCACCAGCCCCATCCCCAGACCCGCCGCGATCAGCGCGATCTGGGTCTCGAACTCGCCGACCTGGTAGCGCACGTCGGGCTCCTCGCCGACCTCGCGCAGCGTGCGGACCAGCCAGTCGTGGCAGATGTTGCCCGGCGGCACGCTGATCCAGCACTGCCCGCGGAGCCGCTCCACCGGGACCACGGCCTCCCCGGCCAGCGGGTGCGCGGCGGGCAGCAGCAGGTCCACCGGATCCGGGCCGAAGTCCAGCCGGACCAGGCCCTCCTGCACCGGCAGCGGCACGGTCGGCCAGTCCTGGACCAGCGCCAGGTCCACCTCGCCCCGGGCCACCAGCTCGGCCGCCGGGTACGGGTCGCTCTCCAGCAGCCGGACGTCCAGGTCGGGGCAGCGCTCGCGCAGGTCGGCGAGCGCGCCCGGCATCAGTCCGCGCGCGCCGGTGGCGAAGGCGGCCACCAGGAGCCGCCCGACCGCCCGGCCGCGCTGCTCCTCCAGCCGCACCTGGGCCTGTTCCACCAGGCCCAGCACCGCCTGCGCGGTGACGGCCAGCTCGCGCGCGGCGTCGGTCAGCACCACGCCCCGGCCCTGACGCTCCAGCAGCACCGTCCGGGTCTCGCGCTCCAGTTTGGCGATCTGCTGCGAGACCGCCGACGGCGTGAAGCCGAGCGAGGCCGCCGCCCCGCCCACCGAACCGTGCACGGCCACCGCGTGCAGCGCCCGCAGGCGTCCCAGATCCATCATGCAGCAATGCTAAAGCCCGCCCTTCAGAATTCATCGCTGGTGCTACACGGTCGGTGGCGGCCATCCTCGACCCATGACCGCAACACCGGCCGCCCCCGGCGGCAGCATGAGACCGCGTCACATCGCGCTGGCCGTCCTGGTCGCCGCCGTCTGGGGCCTCAACTTCGTCCTGATCCACGTCGGCCTGGAGAACTTCCCGCCGCTGCTCTTCTGCGCCCTGCGCTTCGCGGTGGTCGCCGTCCCGGCGGTCTTCTTCGTCGGCCCGCCGCGCGTGGCGTGGCGGTGGGTCCTCGGGGTCGGCCTGGTGCTCGGGGTGGTCAAGTTCGGACTGCTCTTCCTCGGCATGCACGCCGGGATGCCGGCCGGGCTCTCCTCGCTGGTCCTGCAGGGCCAGGCGGTCTTCACCGCACTGTTCGCCGCCGTCCTGCTGGGCGAGCGGCCCGGCCCGCAGCGCCTGGCCGGCCTCGGGATCGCGCTCGCCGGCATCGGACTGAGTGCCGTCGACCACGGCGTCGGCGGCCCGGTCGGGGCCTTCGTCCTGGTCGTCCTCGCCGCCGTCGCCTGGGGGCTGTCCAACGTGCTGACCCGCAAGGCCGCCCCGCGCGACGCGCTGCGCTGGATGGTCTGGGTCAGCGCCGTCCCGCCGCTTCCGCTGCTCGGGCTCTCGCTGCTGGTCGAGGGCCCGGCCGCCGACCTGCGGGCCCTGCGCGACCTCACCCCGGCCGGACTGGGCGCGATCGGGTACGTCGGACTGGTCTCCACCCTGTTCGGCTTCGTCGCCTGGAGCTTCCTGCTGCGCAGCTACGACGCCACCACGGTCGCGCCCTACTCGCTGCTGGTCCCGGTGTTCGGGATGTCCTCCGCCTGGCTGCTGCTCGGTGAGCGGATCGGCCCGGTGGCCGGCTGCGCGGCGCTGCTGGTGATCGCCGGGATCGGGATCACCGCGCTGCGCCCGGGGGCGCTGTCCGGCGCGGCGGCATGGTGGCCGCGTACGCGCTCTCGGCGGAGCGCAGCGCTCGCAGTAGGGCGTCCTGGTCGGCCGGGTTGATCGGGCCGAAGTACTCCTGCGCCACCTCGTGCCGGACCTGCCCGATCCGCTCCACCGCCGACCGTCCGGCCGTCGTCAGCACGATCCGGACGGCGCGCCGGTCGGCCGGGTCCGGGGTGCGCTCGACCAGGCCCGCCTCCTCCAGCGCGTCCACCACGGTGGTGGCCGAACGGGGGGCGATGTGCAGCCGCTCCGCCAGGTCGCCCAGGCGCATGGCGCGGTCCGGCAGCTCGCAGCCGGGGGCGTGCGCGAGGGTGCGCAGGGCGCGGCCCTGCCCGGGGGTGATGCCGAAGGGCTCCAGGCGCTCGCTGGTGAGGCGGCGGATCCGCTTGATCGCCCTGGTCATCGCGTCGGCGAGCTCGGCGGTGGTGTCCTGCGCTGCGATGTCCTGCACTGCGGTGCCGTCCGGCGCGACGGTGAGGTCCGGGGCCGCGGCGCCGTCCCGGGCGGTGCCGGGGCCGGTGGAGGAGCTCCCCGCGTCGTCGGTCGGCGTGGTGGTCATGGGGGCTCTCCTCGGCAGGTGTCGACCAAGGGTATCGGCCGGTCCGGGGGCGGGAGCAGGGCAGGACGCGCCACGGACGAGGGCTCCGTAAAGTTGTTGAGTCTGGCTCACTATCTGGGTTAGCTTGGTTCCGAGTGAGGGCAACCTAAGTTCCCTCCCGTGATTCTGGAGGGCCCGTGCCCCGTTCCGAAGCCCGCGTCGCCACCGACCGGTCCGCCCGCTACGCCAAGCAGCTCGCCGCCCACATGGGCCGCAAGATCGAAGCCGACTGGTCGGAGGAGACCGGTCGCGGCACCCTGACCTTCGGCCGCGGCACCGCCACGCTGGAGGCCGCCCCCGACGCCCTGCTGCTCACCGTCGAGGGCGAGACCGAGAACCTGCCGGGCCTGGAGGACGTGGTCGGCCGTCACCTGGTCCGCTTCGGCGCCCGCGACGAGCTGGTCGTCAGCTGGCAGCGCGACAACGGCGAGCCCGGCCTCGTCCAGCGCAACGACGAGCCCGCCGAGCCCACCGAGGGCTAGATGATTGATTCCAAGGGTGGTGACGGTCCTGGAGGTTGACCAACCCCCGCTCAGGCGCTGGGCGAAGCCGCTCTCTTGATTCCCCATCCGACGCCTGGGCTGCCTTTCGGCACCGCCGGCGCCGGCGCCGGGGGCAAGTTGACGGTCTGACCTGCGGCCACCGTGTTCGACAGTGTGTTCGTACCCATTGGCGATCAACGGTGGCCGGAGCCCGGGGCGTTACTGAGGTCGGCGCTTCAGAGTGACCAGGTCGCCACGAAGCAGCTGACGCCGCCCACGGGGCCGGCGCACAGGAGGCGGTGGGTGGTCAGGTCCCAGTCGGCCCCGTCCAGGAGCTGCCAGGGCGAACGGCCCGACGCCTTCAGCTCACGAGCGCGGCGCGCACCCAGGTTCGGGAAGAATCCGTCCTCCTGAGGCGTGTTCTCGGTAGCGGGCACTCACGGCCGAGCCATCGGGCTGACCCGGCGCCGGGCAGGGGCCGGGCGGACGTCTGCTCTGCGGACGGCGTCCGGGAGCGCTTCGACAACGGGGATGCGGTCGGCGGGGGAGCTGGTGCCGGACACCGGCTCGTCGCGGGTCGCACACCATGTCGTAAGGTTTCCGATCATGCTTGCAAGACGACTGGCCGGCCTGCTCGTCGGTGCCCTGGCCCTCACCACGGCCTGCACCTCAGCTCCGGCAGCCGACAGGACCGCGCAGCCCGCACCCCCGGCCTCGGACGAGCCCTCGCCCGAACCGAGCACCCCGCTCGCTGTACAGAGCCTCACCTCGCCGGAGCTGCAGTCCCGCTGGTGGAACTGGGCCACCGCCACCGCGGAGGACCGCAACCCGGTCCTCGATCAGGACGGCCACCTGTGCGGCCAGGGCCAGGAGGACGGCATCTGGTTCCTCGCCGGTACCACCGGCGGCGCGGCCACCCGCACCTGCACCGTCCCCGTCGGGGTGCCGGTCGTTTTCCCGCTGGTGAACCTGTTCGGCGAGTCCGCGGACTGCCTGGAGTTCATGAACGCCGCCAAGGGAAGCGCCACCCTGGACGGACGCTCCCTGACCCCCGAGGAGCTCGGTTCCACCCCGATCCGGATGAACCCGCGGAAGGGCAACCCGTTCACCACCACGGCCGGCCCCCTCAACACCTGGTCCTGCGGCCTCTGGGTCCGGCTGGACCCCCTCGCCCCCGGCAGCCACGAGCTGAGCCTTCGGGGCGCGTCGGGCACCTTCTCCACCTCCGTGGACTACCGCCTCCAGGTCGCCCGGCCGACCCCCACCAATACGGTCTGACCATCCATCAGTTGCGGCATGGGGAGCGAGGACGGCCGCCGACCGTGAGCCGAGGGGACCTGCCCAGCCGGCCCGGTGCACCCCGAATCCCGTGTGTCGCCGAAAAGTCACTGTCCCGGCCGCCTGGAAGTGGCCGGGAATTGCCTTCTTGGGGCACGCCTGAACTGCGGCGACTCCTTCAGCAGGTCGTCGTTCATCCCATCGAGTGCGGTCGCGAGGGAGTCCAACTCCGTCTTCACACAGTGACGGTGGACTCCCTCCTCCCCTACGCGCAGGCGATCCCTCGGAATCGATCAGCTAGGGGTGGCGCCGGGAGTCGCGGCCGTTCCGGGCCGGTGGCAGCCCGGCGAGCGCCCGGAGTACCAGCCCGCCGAGGCACCAGCCGGCCACCACGTCCAGCAGCCAGTGGTAGTCGCTCCACACCAGTCCGAGGCCGACGCCGGCCGCGAGCAGGGCGGCGGCCGCGTACAGGCGGCGCCGAGCGCGGGCGCCGGTGGTGCGGGCCAGCAGGAACGCGGCCACCCCGTAGGAGAGGGTCGCGGTCGCCGTGTGGCCGGACGGGTACCAGCCCCACTGGTCCGGCGCCAGGGGCATCCCGAACGGCCCCGGCCGGGCGAACGCGGCCTTCGCCGGGACGACCAGCAGTGGGATCAGCCCGGCCGTCAGCACCGCGATCAGCGCCGGCAGCCACGGGCGCGCCGCCCCGGCCCGGCGGGACCGCCAGGCCGCCAATGCCCCGGCGGCCAGCAGGACCGGGATCGCCGGGACGGAGCCGCCGAGGTCCGACAGGGCCTCGCCGAGATGGTTGAGCAGCGTGCTGTGGAGGTCGTGCCGGGTCTCCCGGACGCCGTGCCGGACCCAGCGGTCCAGTCCGAGCAGCGGTCCGTCGACGGCCACCTGCCAGGAGATCAGCACCAGCACGGTGGCCAGCGCCACCGGCAGGGCCGCTGATCCGGCCGGGCCCGCCAGGCGCTCCGGAACGCGAAGTGGCCGCCCCGGAGCAGGGGGGAGAGCTCCGGGGCGGCTCTGATGATCGCCGTTCCGCGCGCCCCGGGGGGTATGGGTCGGACGGTCGGTCGATCGGCCTTCGGTGTGCGCCGGCCCTTGCGGGTCGGCCTGGTTGTCCTCGCGGGCGACCTGCGGATCCGCCGGTGGGGGCGGTGCCGCGGACGGGTCCGCCAATGGCTGGGTCTCGCTGTCCATCTGTCATGACACTACGTCAACGGCCGCGGCGCACTGAGGAGCTTCAGCGATTCAGCACAGCATCTTCACCCCTGGTGGGCGGTGCGGCGGCCCGCCCCGCACACCAGGACGAAACCGCCCGGAGCGACCGAACGGCCCGTGCGGACGAGGTGTCCGCACGGGCCGTTCGATGCTGTCCGGAATCCCTCCGGCGGGTCGGTGTCACCCGGTCACGGGCGGCCCGGTAGGGGCGCCGCCGCTCAGACGGTGGCGAAGGCGTTCTCCAGGATGTCCAGGCCCTCGTTCAGCAGGTGCTCCGGCATGACCAGCGGCGGCAGGAAGCGCAGCACGTTGCCGTAGGTGCCGGCGGTCAGGACCACCAGACCCTCGGCGTGGCACGCCTTGGCGATGGCCGCGGTGGCCTCCGCGTTCGGCTCCTTGCCACCCGGCTTCACCAGCTCCACGGCGATCATCGCGCCGCGCCCGCGGACCTCGCCGATCCGCACCGAGTCGTGGTGGGCGAACTTCTCCTGCAGGGCCCGCAGACGGCCGAGCATGATCTCGCCGATCCGCTGCGCCTTGCCGTTGAGGTCCTGCTCCTTCATGGTCTCGATGGCGCCCAGCGCGGCCGCGCAGGCCACCGGGTTGCCACCGTAGGTGCCGCCCAGGCCGCCGGCGTGCGCGGCGTCCATGATCTCGGCGCGACCGGTCACCGCGGCCAGCGGCAGACCGCCGGCGATCCCCTTCGCGGTGGTGATCAGGTCCGGGACGATGCCCTCGTCGTCACAGGCGAACCACTGGCCGGTGCGGCAGAAGCCGGTCTGGATCTCGTCGGCCACGAAGACGATGCCGTTGGCCTTGGCGTACTCCACGATCGCCGGCATGAAGCCCTTGGCGGGCTCGATGAAGCCGCCCTCGCCCTGGACGGGCTCGATGATGATCGCGGCGACGTTCTCGGCGCCGATCTGCTTGTTGATGATGTCGATCGCCTGGGCGGCGGCCTCGGCGGCGCAGTTCTCCGCGCCGGTCAGCCAGCGGTACGGGTAGGCCACCGGCACCCGGTAGATCTCCGGCGCGAACGGACCGAAGCCCTGCTTGTACGGCATGTTCTTCGCCGTCAGGCCCATCGTGAGGTTGGTGCGGCCGTGGTACCCGTGGTCGAACACCACGACGGCGGTGCGCTTGGTGTAGGCGCGGGCGATCTTCACCGCGTTCTCGACCGCCTCGGCGCCCGAGTTGAACAGCGCGGTGCGCTTGTCGTGGTCGCCCGGGGTCAGCTCGTTCAGCTGCTCGGCCACGGCCACGTAGCCCTCGTACGGGGTCACCATGAAGCAGGTGTGGGTGAAGGCGGCCAGCTGCTCGGTCGCCTTGGCCACCACGGCCTCGGCGCTGTTGCCGACGTTGGTCACGGCGATGCCGGAGCCGAAGTCGATCAGCGAGTTGCCGTCCACGTCCTCCAGCACGCCCCCGTTGGCACGGGACACGTACACCGGCAGGGTGGTGCCGACGCCGGCCGCCACCGCACCCAGCTTGCGGGCCTGCAGCTCCTGCGACTTCGGACCGGGGATCGCGGTGACCAGGCGGCGCTCCTGCGGGAGCGGCGTTGCGGCGCTCATGGGTTTCTCCAGACTTCTCGGCTCGGTGCTTCGCAGGCTACGGCGGCCCTCCCCGGGCGGGCATGCGCCACTCGGTAGCACTGGGCCGTCCGACTTGTCCGGGGCGGCCAGCGCAGGGAGTGCGACTACCGGCAGCCCACGCTCCACTACATTGAGCGCGGGCGTGTCGCCGGTGCGGCGGCATGGGTATGGCGGGACCGACGGTGGTCGGGCCGGGCGGGCGAGGGAGCGGGGCCGTACATGGGACTGGACGGGGCACGGGGCCACGGCGAGCGGACCGCCGCCGCACCTGCGACACCCATGCCGCACCAACGTCCCGGCCGCCCCGCGGCACCCCCGCCCTTCGACCTCGCCGCCTGGGTCGCCGCCCCCCGCCCCGACGCCGCCCCGGGCGTCTACCGGCAGGGCTACGACCAGGTCGACCCCGACCGGGCGGACGACGCCAAGGTCCCGACCTGGCCCCTGCTGCTGAGAGCGGGGCTGAACGCGGTGGTGGGGTGGTTCGCCTATCTCTACGGCACGCAGTTGACGACGTACGTTCTGGTCTGGTTCGGCGGGCAGACCGGCATCGGCCCGCTGGCCGAACCGTCGCAGTCCGAAGCGATGTTCACCCTGCTGATCGTCAACGTGCTCGTGCTCGCTGTCGTGATCAAGGTGTTCGGCCGGATGGGCCGCTGGCCGGAGGTGTGGCGGCGGTACGTGGCGCCGTTGATGGCGCGCACGGTGACCACGGAGGAGCCCGCCGAGGAGGGCGTGGCGGCGCAGGCCGAGTGGGCGCGTGACCCGTGGGCGGCGCTGCGGCTCGGCGGGGCGGCCGCGGCGGCGGGCCGGCTGGACGGCGAGCCCGTCGGGGACGTCGACTACGTGCGGATCCAGCGGGCCTGGGAGTCGGCACAGGCCGACCCGGTGTTCGTGCCGGCCTTCGTCGAGCAGGTGGCCGCCCGGGGCGCGGCGGCGTTCGCCCACCCCTCCGAGGCGCGCGAGCTGGCCGGGCGGGAGGAGCAGCACGATCTGTTGCTGGGCCAGGTGCGGCTGGGCACGGCGCAGGACGTGCCGAAGAACCCGTTGACGCACCGGGCGGCCGGTTTCGCGCTGGACCCGTCGCTGCTGGGCACCTCGTTGCTGGCGGTCGGCCCGGCGGGCACCGGGAAGACCGCGCGGTTGGCCCGGCCGGTCGCCGAGGCGCTCTGCCTCCAGGCGCTGGCCGGTACGGCGTGCGCGGTGGTGATCGGCGCGGCCGACGCGGAGCTGGGGCCGGACGCCTGGTACGACGTGGTGATCGCGCCGGGGGACCGGGGCTCGGCGTACGGGCTGGACCTCTACGGGGCGGTGCAGGATCCGGACGAGGCGGCCGCCCGGCTGGCCGAGGCGCTGCTGCCGGACGAGCTGACGGCCCGGGCGGAGACCGCCCGGACGGCGCTGCAGCAGGTGGTCGGCCCGTTCCGCGCCGGGTTCGGCCGCTACCCGGCGGTGCGCGAGCTGCGGGCGCTGCTCGGCGGTGAGCCGGAGGCCCTGGAGGCGCTGGTGAAGGCGCTGCGCGCGGCGGGCCGGCTGGCGGCGTACGAGCGGGACCTGGAGTACCGGGAGCGCCAGCGCGGCCGGGCGGACGACCCGGGGGCGCTGCTGGCGGACCGGCTGGCCCTGCTGGACCGGCCGGCCTTCGAGGGGGCGTTCGCGACCGACGGCACCGGCCGGCCGCCGTTCGCGATGCGGGTGCTGGACCACCCGTTGCGGGTGCGGGTGAAACTGCCCGAGCGCAGCCACCCGGAGGCGGCGCGGATGCTGTCGCGGCTGCTGGTGGGTCAGTTCGTGCAGGCCGCGGCGGCCCGGGAGGACCGTTCGCTCTTCGCCGGCCTGGTGGTCGACGACGCGTCGACGGCGTTGGACGCGCACATCGTCCGGGGGCTGCAGCGGCTGCGGGCGGCCAACGCCGGCGCCGTGCTGTTGCTGCGGACCCTGGTCGATCTGCCCGAGGCGCTGCGGGCGCCGCTGTTCGGGGCGGTCGGCTGCCGGATGGTGTTCCCGGGGATCGCGCCGTGGGACGGCCGGATGTTCTCCGAGGCCTGGGGCACGCACCTGGTCCGGGAGACGGCGGTGACGCACGCGCCGGACACCTCGGGCGGGCTGGTCCGTCGGGCCGGGCGGCTGGGGCGCAAGGCGCTGTCGGGGACGACGGCGCAGACCGAGTCGGTGACCACCCGGGACGTGGAGCGGCTGCGCTGGTCGCCGTCGGACCTGGCGCACGCGTTGCCGGCGGGCCATGCGGTGATCTCGCTGACCGCGGTCTCGGGCGAGCAGGTGCCGCCGCTGCTGGTGGACCTGCGGGGCTGAAGCTCGCCTCCGAGGTGGATTCGGCAGTGCCGGTTGTCCGGAGCGTCCATAATGAGGGGAGAGACCCCCACCAGACTCCCCAGCCCTCTCCTCGCCCGGCCGCAACGGCGCGGTCAGGTCGTCCCCCGAAGGTGCCATGCCTCCCACACTCGCCTCCGTCGTCCGCAACACCTCGCTCCATCTGACGGTCCTCGCCGGTGCGGACCACCTGGAGCGGCCGGTCCGCTGGGTGCACACCAGTGAGCTGGACGACCCGACGCCCTTCCTCGAAGGCGGTGAGCTGCTGCTCACCACCGGGATCAAGCTGGGCCGCACCGCGGCCGGGTTGCAGGCGTACGTGCACCGGCTGGCCGACGCGGGCGTGGTGGGGCTCGGCCTCGGTGTCGGCCTGTCGCACACCGAGGTGCCGCAGCCCCTGGTGGACGCGGCCGCCCAGCGCGGGCTGCCGCTGCTGCGGGTGCCGGAGCCGACGCCGTTCATCGCGATCAGCAAGGTCGTGTCGGCGGCCCTGGCCGCCGAGCAGTACGAGGCGGTCACCACCAGCTTCGAGGCGCAGGAGGAGCTGACCCGGGCGGCGCTCGGCAAGGACGGCACCACGGCCGTGGTGCGCCGGCTGGCGGCGCGGCTGGGCGGCTGGGCGGCGCTGTACGACGGTTCGGGCGCGCTCTCGGTGGTGGCCCCGGACTGGGCGGCCCGCCGGGCCGGCCGGCTGGCGGCCGAGGTGGACCGGCTGCGCCGGCGCCCGGCGCCGTCGAGCGCCGCGCTGCAGGGGCGTTCGCCGGGGATAGACACCGCGGACGAGGACTACGTGGTGGTCCAGTCGCTGGGGGCGGACCGCCGGGCCCGGGGCTTCCTCGCGGTCGGCACCGAGGACCGGATCACCCCGACCGAGCGGTACGTGCTGAACGCGGCGGTGGCGCTGCTGACCCTCACCCTGGAGCGCTCGCGCGAGCTGCGCCAGGCGGAGGAGCGGATGGGCGCGGCGCTGCTGCGGATGGTGCTGGCGGGCGAGGTGGCGACCGCCCGGCAGGTGGCGGCCGGGCTCTTCGGCGGTCTGCCGGAGGGGACGGTCCGGGTCATGGTGGCCGGTGCCGGCCAGGGCGTGGACGCCACGGAGGCGCTCGGCGAGCTGGGCGACCGGGCCGAGCAGGCCGGCGCCCGGGTGGGGGAGAAGCTGCTGGTGGCGCGCGAGGAGGGCGGCACGCACGGGCCCCGGCTGATGGTGCTGGCACTGGACAACGGTGCCGTGCACCGGGCCTGCCTGGGGGCGGTGGAGGAGCACGAGGGCCTGTCGCTGGGGGTCTCGGCGCCGGCCGCGCTGGAGGAGGCGGGCACCGCGAACGCGCAGGCCGAGCGGGCGCTCGCGGTGGCGCTGCGCGGCGGCCGCCGTGCGGTGGACCACGAGGAGGTGGGCGCCGGCTCGCTGCTGCCGCTGCTGGGCGAGGACGCGGTGACGGCCTTCGCGGAGGGGCTGCTGCGCCCGCTGCGGGACCACGACCGGACCGCCCGTGGTGACCTGGTGGCGTCGCTGCGCGCCTGGCTCTCCAGACACGGCCAGTGGGACGCGGCCGCCGCCGATCTGGGCGTGCACCGGCACACGCTGCGCTACCGGATGCGGCGGGTCGAGGAGTTGCTGGGCCGCTCGCTGGACGACACCGACGTCCGGATGGAACTCTGGCTGGCCCTTCGCTCCGGCGAAGAGTAGGCGAGGAGCAGCGGAGCAGCGGAGCAGTAGCCGAGCAGCGGAGCAGTGGCGGAGCAGCCGACCGGTGGGTGACGTCCGCCCGCCCACCCGGGCGGCGGAGCACCGGAACCCGGCCCGTCCGCTGGACGGGATGGAGTGAGCGCGGAGGCGAACGCTACTTCGTGGCCAACCCGGTCGGCGCGCCGCCGCCCCTACCCTCGGTTCTGGTTCCACGTCCGTGGGGCCGTGAGGACGACGAGGAGAGGGCCGGTACCACGGTGACCACCACGTACGATTTCTGGCTGGCCGGCCGCCGGGCGAGCGGCGACGCCGACTTCGAGGTGCACAACAGCTGGGACGGCCGCCTGGTCGGCAAGGTCAGCGTCCCCACCGAGGCCCAGGTCGAGGAGGCGCTGGACGCCGCCGTGGCCGCGCTGCCGGTGTTCGCCGCGACCCCCGCGCACGTCCGTGCCGCCGCGCTGGACCACGTGGCCAAGCGCCTGGCCGAGCGCACCGAGGAGATCGCCCAGCTGATCACCGCCGAGAACGGCAAGCCGATCAAGTGGGCGCGCGGCGAGGTCGGCCGTGCCGTCTCCGTCTTCCGCTGGGCCGCCGAGGAGTCCCGCCGGACCAACGGCGAGACCATGCGGCTGGACACCGACCCGGGCGGCGTGGGCCGTTTCGCGGTGGTGCGCCGGTTCCCGCGCGGCGTGGTGCTGGGCATCGCCCCGTTCAACTTCCCGCTGAACCTGGTCGCCCACAAGGTCGCCCCGGCGATCGCGGTCGGCGCCCCGATCATCCTCAAGCCGGCTCCGGCCACCCCGCTCTCCGCGATGGTGCTGGGCGAGATCCTGGCCGAGACGGACCTGCCGGCCGGCTCCTGGAGCGTCCTGCCGGTGCCGAACGACCGGATGCCCGCGCTGGTGCAGGACCCGCGTCTGCCGGTGATCTCCTTCACCGGTTCGGACAAGGTCGGCTACCAGATCATGGACTCGGTGCCGCGCAAGCACACCACCCTGGAGCTCGGCGGCAACGCCGCGGCCGTGGTGCTCGCCGACTGGTCCTCCGAGGCCGACCTCGACTGGGCCGCCACCCGGATCGCGATGTTCGCCAACTACCAGGGCGGCCAGTCCTGCATCTCGGTGCAGCGGGTGATCGCCGACGCGTCGGTGTACGACGCGCTGGTGGAGAAGGTGGTGGCCAAGGTCGAGGCGCAGGTCACCGGCGACCCCAACGACGACGCCACCGACGTCGGCCCGCTGGTCGACGAGAACGCCGCGAAGCGGGTGGAGTCCTGGGTGGACGATGCCGTGGCCAAGGGCGCCAAGGTGCTCACCGGCGGTACCCGTGAGGGCGCGACCTTCGCCCCGACCGTGCTCGCCGAGCTGCCCGCCGACGCGATCCTGGCCAAGGCCGAGGTGTTCGGCCCGGTGCTGTCGCTGCACCGGGTGGACGGCACCGACGAGGCCTTCGCCGCCGTCAACGACTCCGCCTTCGGCCTGCAGGTCGGTGTCTTCACCCGTGACCTGCAGACCGCCTTCCGCGCCCATCGGGAGCTGGAGGTCGGCGGTGTGATCATCGGCGACGCGCCGTCCTACCGCGCCGACCAGATGCCGTACGGCGGGGTCAAGGACTCCGGCGTCGGCCGCGAGGGCGTCAAGTACGCGATGGACGACTACACCGTGGAGAAGGTCCTGGTCCTCACCGGCCTCGACCTCTGATCCCGAACGATCCCGAACGATCCCGAACGATCCCGAAGGGCTCCTGGCACGCCGAGGGGTCCGAGCGGCCCGAGGGGCCCGGCACCACCGCAGCGCGGCGGTGCCGGGCCCCTCGGCGTGTCCGGGGGAGGTTCAGACCCGGCCGGCCGCGGCCGCGACGGCCTCCGCCACGGAGGCGTTGCCGGCGACCAGCTCCAGCGTCTGCCCGGCGGTGCCCGCCTCGTGCAGCAGCTCGGCCAGCACCGCTGCCACGTCGGCGCGGTCCACCGCGCCGCGTTCGACCGACGGAGCGAGCCGGACCAGGCCGGTGCCCGCGCCGTCGGTGAGCCGGCCGGGGCGCAGCACCGTCCAGTCGAGCGCGGTGCGGGCGCGCACGGCGTCGTCGGCCGCGCCCTTGGCCCGCAGGTAGGTCTCGAAGACCGGGTCGGCCGGGTAGTGCGCCTGGGCGTCGGCGCCCATCGAGGAGATGATCAGGTAGCGCCGGACCCCGGCGAGTTCGGCGGCGTCGGCGAGCAGGACGGCGCCGTCGCGGTCGACGGTGTTCTTGCGGTCGGCGCCGCTGCCGGGGCCGGCGCCGGCGGCGAAGACCACGGCGTCGGCGCCCGCCAGCAGCCGGGCGAGTTCGGGGGCGGTGGCGCTCTCCAGGTCGAGCAGCAGCGGCTCGGCTCCGGCGGCGGCCAGGTCCCCGGCCTGTTCGGGGCGGCGGATGAGGCCGGCGGGGCGGTCGCCGCGCTCGGCGAGCAGCCGTTCGAGCTTGAGCGCGATCTGTCCGTGGCCTCCGGCGATGACGGTACGCATGGCTCCGACGGTAGCGGGGACGCGTCCCGGCGTCCTGTGGAGTCCGGCCGGCAGGACACAATGGGCGCATGACTTCGCTCGCCCACCCGCAGCTGCGCTTCACCCCCGTGGTGAAGGACCCCTCCGCTCCCCGGGAGCTGGTGATCCTCGGCTCGACCGGTTCGATCGGCACCCAGGCCATCGACGTGGTGCGCCGCAATCCGGACCGGTTCCGCGTGGTCGCCCTGTCGGCGGCCGGCGGGCGGGTGGAGCTGCTGGCCGAGCAGGCCCTGGAGCTGGGCGTGCACACCGTGGCGGTCGCCGACCCGGCGGCCGAGCCCGCGCTGCGCGAGGCGCTGGCCGCGAAGGCGGCGGGGCGTCCGCTGCCCGCCGTGCTGGCGGGCCCGGACGCGGCCACCGAGCTGGCCGCGATGGAGTGCCACTCGGTGCTGAACGGCATCACCGGGTCGATCGGCCTGCGCCCGACGCTGGCGGCGCTGCGGGCGGGCCGGGTGCTGGTGCTGGCGAACAAGGAGTCGCTGATCGTCGGCGGTCCGCTGGTGAAGGCGGTGGCGAAGCCCGGGCAGATCGTGCCGGTGGACTCCGAGCACGCCGCGCTGTTCCAGGCGCTGGCCGGCGGCACCCGCGCCGAGGTGCGCAAGCTGGTGGTCACGGCGAGCGGCGGCCCGTTCCGCAGCCGGACCCGCGAGCAGCTGGCGGGGGTGACGCCGCAGGAGGCGCTGGCGCACCCGACCTGGGCGATGGGGCCGGTGGTGACGATCAATTCGGCCACCCTGGTCAACAAGGGCCTGGAGGTGATCGAGGCGCACCTGCTGTACGACGTGCCCTTCGACCGGATCGAGGTGGTGGTCCATCCGCAGTCGGTGGTCCACTCGATGGTGGAGTTCACGGACGGCTCCACGCTGGCGCAGGCCAGCCCGCCGGACATGCGGATGCCGATCGCGCTGGGGATGGGCTGGCCGGACCGGATCCCGGACGCGGCGCCCGCCTGCGACTGGACGAAGGCCGCCACCTGGGAGTTCTTCCCGCTCGACGACGAGGCCTTCCCGGCGGTCCGGCTGGCCCGCGAGGTGGGATCGCTCGGCGGGACGGCGCCGGCGGTGTTCAACGCGGCGAACGAGGAGTGCGTGGAGGCCTTCCTGAAGGGCCGCCTCGCCTTCACGGGAATCGTGGACACTGTTGCCAAGGTCGTGGCCGAGCACGGACAGTACGACAGCGGGCGGGCCGCGGCGGGAACTTCTCTGACCGTCGAGGACGTCCTGCACGCGGAGGACTGGGCCCGCGCCCGGGCCCGCGAGCTGGCGTCGGGCTGACGGCTCCGGCGGACGACCGGACGACGAGCGGAGAGCAATGACGGAGGGCCTGCGGTGGCAACGGTTTTGACGGTGGTCGGCATCCTGGTCTTCGCGATCGGGTTGCTGATCTCGATCGCCTGGCACGAGCTCGGCCACCTCTCCACGGCCAAGCTGTTCGGCATCAGGGTGCCGCAGTACATGGTCGGGTTCGGTCCGACGGTCTGGTCCCGGAAGAAGGGCGAGACCGAGTACGGCGTCAAGGCGATCCCGCTGGGCGGGTACATCCGGATGATCGGGATGTTTCCGCCCGGTGCGGACGGGCGGATCACCAAGCGCAGCAGTTCGCCCTGGCGGACCATGATCGAGGACGCCCGGGAGGCCTCGTACGAGGAGCTCCAGGAGGGTGACGACAGCCGGCTCTTCTACACCCGCAAGCCGTGGAAGCGCGTCATCGTCATGTTCGCCGGGCCGTTCATGAACCTGGTCCTGGCCTTCGGGCTCTTCCTGACCGTGATGATGGGCTTCGGCGTCTCGATGACGGTGCCGACCATCGGCACCGTCGCGCAGTGCGTGGTCAAGGCCGGGCAGCCGACCGACAGCTGCCCGGCCGACGCGCCGAAGACCCCCGCCGCCCAGGCCGGGCTGCGGCCGGGCGACAAGGTGGTCTCCTTCGACGGCGACCGGATCGGCGACTACGACCAGCTCCAGGCGGACATCCGCCGTTCGGCCGGGAAGACCGTGCCGGTGGTGGTCGAGCGCGAGGGGCAGCAGCTCACCCTCACCCCGACCATCGCCGTCAACGACGTCCAGAAGTACGACGGCAACGGGATGCCGGTCAAGGGCGAGACGGTGCAGGCGGGCTTCCTCGGCTTCACCCCGACCAGCGGTGTCGTCCGGCTCGGCGTCGGGCAATCCCTCGACCGGATGTACGACATGGCCGAGAGCGGTGTGAAGTCGCTGGTGGCCCTGCCGGGCAAGGTCCCGGGGCTGTGGAACTCGGTGGTGGACGGCGCCCCGCGCGACGTCGACTCGCCGATCGGCATGGTCGGCGCCGCCCGGGTCAGCGGCGAGGTCTTCTCGCTCGACATCCCGGGCACCCAGCGGATCGCGTACTTCGTGAACCTGCTGGCCGGCATCAACCTGTCGCTCTTCCTGTTCAACATGCTGCCGCTGCTCCCGCTGGACGGCGGCCACATCGCCGGCGCCCTGTGGGAGTCGGTGCGCCGCCGATTCGCAAGCCTGTTCAAGCGGCCCGACCCCGGTCCGTTCGACGTCGCCCGGCTCATGCCGCTGGCCTACGTCGTGGCCAGCGTCTTCATCGGGTTCACCCTCCTCGTCCTGGTCGCCGACCTGGTCAACCCGGTCAAGATCAGCTAGTCGCCCGGTACGGCTGGTGTGCCCGGGGCCACCACCGTGCCGTACCGTTGGGGGCCGGGTGCGCGTTTCATCGGCGCGCCCGGCCCAGGCCGTCGAACGGCCGGACCGACCACACCTCAACCCCGGGGAACCCTGCGCACATGACCGCGATCTCGCTCGGTATTCCGTCCCTGCCGCTCAAGCCGCTCGCCAAGCGCCGAGTCTCCCGGCAGATCATGGTCGGCAACGTGCCGGTCGGCGGCGACGCCCCCGTCTCGGTGCAGTCGATGACCACCACGGTGACCTCCGACATCAACGCCACGCTGCAGCAGATCGCCGAGCTGACGGCCTCGGGCTGCCAGATCGTGCGGGTCGCCGTACCGTCCCAGGACGACGCCGACGCCCTGCCGATCATCGCGAAGAAGTCGGGCATCCCGGTCATCGCGGACATCCACTTCCAGCCGAAGTACGTGTTCGCCGCGATCGACGCCGGCTGCGCCGCGGTCCGCGTCAACCCGGGCAACATCAAGGCCTTCGACGACAAGGTCGGCGAGATCGCCAAGGCCGCCAAGGGCGCCGGCGTCCCGATCCGGATCGGCGTCAACGCCGGCTCGCTGGACAAGCGCCTGCTGGAGAAGTACGGCCGGGCCACCCCCGAGGCGCTGGTCGAGTCCGCGCTCTGGGAGTGCTCGCTCTTCGAGGAGCACGACTTCCGCGACATCAAGATCTCGGTCAAGCACAACGACCCGGTCGTGATGATCAACGCCTACCGCCAGCTCGCCGCGGCCTGCGACTACCCGCTGCACCTCGGGGTCACCGAGGCCGGTCCCGCCTTCCAGGGCACCATCAAGTCCGCGGTCGCCTTCGGCGCGCTGCTCGCCGAGGGCATCGGCGACACCATCCGGGTCTCGCTGTCGGCCCCGCCGGCCGAGGAGATCAAGGTCGGCAACCAGATCCTGGAGTCGCTCGGCCTGCGCCAGCGCGGTCTGGAGATCGTCTCCTGCCCGTCCTGCGGCCGCGCCCAGGTCGACGTCTACAAGCTCGCCGAGGAGGTCACCGCCGGCCTGGAGGGCATGGAGGTGCCGCTGCGCGTCGCGGTCATGGGCTGCGTCGTCAACGGTCCGGGCGAGGCCCGCGAGGCCGACCTCGGGGTCGCCTCCGGCAACGGCAAGGGCCAGATCTTCGTCAAGGGCGAGGTCATCAAGACCGTCCCCGAGTCCAAGATCGTGGAGACCCTGATCGAGGAGGCCCTCAAGCTGGCCGAGCAGATGCAGGCCGAGGGCGTCGAGTCCGGTGCGCCGACCGTGACCGCCGCGGAGTGACCGGCGGGCAGTAGTTTCCGGAAGCGGGGCCGTCCGTGCGCGGACGGCCCCGCGGCCGTAGCCGGGTGGGGCCACGGAGTAGGGTGCGGCCAGAGTCGTCTCAGTGAGGTGCTGTCTCGATGCTCGATCGAGGTGTGATGCTCCCCAGCTCGTTCCAGGCCGTCCGCGCCCTGGCGACCACGCGCGTCCTGGAGGCCTCCGACCTCGCGGACACCCTGGCGGTGCTCCGGCGCGATCCGGTCGCCAACGCCTTCGTCGCGACCAGGGTGGAGGCCGTCGGGCTGGACCCCTGGCGCCTCGGCGGCGAGATGTGGGGCTGGTACGACGAGCGCGGCGAGCTGGACGCGCTCTGCTACGCCGGCGCGAACCTGGTCCTCGTGGACGCCGGCCCGCAGGCCGTGCAGGCCTTCGCCGAACGGGCCCGCCGCCAGGGCCGCCGCTGCTCCTCGATCGTCGGCCCGGCCGAGGCCACCGCCGCCCTCTGGGCCCTGCTGGAACGCAGTTGGGGACCGGCCCGCGAGGTCCGCGCCCACCAGCCGCTGCTCGCCACGGCCGTGCCGTCCGCCGAGATCGCGCCCGACCCGCTGGTACGGCGGGTGCGGCGGAGCGAGATCGAGACGCTGATGCCGGCCTGCGTGGCGATGTTCACCGAGGAGGTCGGGGTCTCCCCGCTGGCCGGTGACGGCGGGCTGCTCTACCAGGCCCGGGTCGCCGAACTGATCTCCACCGGGCGTTCGTTCGCGCGCTTCACGGAGGACGGCCAGGTCGTCTTCAAGGCCGAGGTGGGGGCCGTCACCGAGGGCGCCTGCCAGATCCAGGGCGTCTGGGTCGACCCGGCCCACCGCGGCCGCGGCCTCTCCGAGACCGGCATGGCCGCCGTCCTGGACATCGCCCTGCGCGAGGTCGCCCCGGTGGTCTCGCTCTACGTGAACGACTACAACCTGCGGGCCCGCGCCGCCTACCGCCGGGTCGGCTTCCGCGAGGTCGGGGCGTTCATGAGCGTGCTGTTCTGAGCTCCTTGCCGCCTCCGCCCGCGTGGGGGGCCGGACGGGTAGTAACGTCCGGGGCATGGATCAGCTGACCGGGGTGACGATCGAGGCCATCGACCTTGCGGCATGGGCTCCGCAGGCGCTCGACGTCCAGGCGGTGGCGTTCGGGCTGACCCCCGAGGAGGTCCTGGTCCGGCTGCACATCGTCGGGCGGCACGCCCAGCAGCCCGGGGTGATCGCGCTGGGCGCGCTCAGCGGCGGCCGGCTGGTCGGCTTCGGCTACGGCATGCCGAACCGCCGGGAGCACTGGTGGAGCACCGTGATCCAGCCCTATCTGGAGGCCGGCGGCCACGGCGCCTGGCTGGACGAGGTCTTCGCGATCACCGAACTGCACGTGCTGCCCGAGTTCCAGGGACAGGGCATCGGCTCCACCCTGATCAGGACCCTCTGCGCGCGCTCCGGGCTGTCGCGCACCATCCTCTCCGCGATCGACGCCGAGACGCCCGCCCGCCGGCTCTACCGCTCGCTCGGCTACCGGGACCTCGCGCGGGCGGTGCACTTCCCCAACACCGAGCGCCTGTACGCGGTGATGGGCGCGGAGCTGCCGCTGCGGGGGACCGGACCGGCTCAGAGCGCGCCGGCGAACTCCAGGTAGAGCTCGGCGTCCTCCCGGCGGCCCGCGGCCAGGGCGCGCAGGCCGAGGTCGGCCGCCCGGAACAGCGTCCAGCCGCGCAGCCGGTCCCGGTCCACGTCCAGGGCGTCCGCGAGCTGGTGCAGCCGGCGGCGGACGGCGGCGGGGACGCCCGGGGAGCCGACCAGGGTGTCCGCCCGGTCCAGGACCAGCCGGGCCAGGTCGTAGGCGCGTTCGCCGACCAGCGGCCGGGGGTCGATCGCCAGCCAGGGCGCGCGGTCGGCGGCGAGCACGTTGCCGTGGTGGAAGTCGCCGTGCAGCAGCACCTCCTCGTCGGCCGAGGCGCAGAGGCCCTCGGCGGCCGCCAGCGCCTCGGTGACCAGCGGGGCGGCCTCGGCGGCGCCCGGCAGCGCGCCGCGCCGGCGCAGTCCGGCGGCGGTGGTGGCCGTCCGGTCGGCGAGGGTGGCGAAGCCGTGGTCGCCGGGCGGCTCCACCCAGAGCCGGTGGAGCAGGCTGGTCGCCTCCAGCATCGCCTTCGGCTCGGCCAGGGAGCGCAGCGGGATGTCGCCGTGCAGCCGCTCCAGCAGCAGCGATCCCTCGGCGGGGTCGGCGGCCAGCAGCAGGACGGCGCCGCGGCCGGCCCACTGGGCGAGGGCGGCGTGCTCCCGGTCGGTCTCCGGGGTGACCAGCCCGGTCTTGAGGACGGCGGGGCTCAGGTCGTCGCGGTGCACGTAGGCGATCAGGCTCAGACTGCCGCCCGGGTCGGCCACCCGCTCCAGGGTGAGGTCCCAGCGTGCCAGCCCGGCGCCGACCCGGGCCGGCAGGCCCGTGAGCCAGTGCCGGCCCTCCTCGTCCGCGCTGACGCTGCGCGCCAGCCATGCGGGGACGGTGATCTGCCCTGGTGCTCCCGACATGCCGGCCTTCCGGTTGTGCTTCCCCCGTGGTGCTACCCGTCCATTGTCGGCCATGGCGGTGAAACCGCAGGTCAGCGATCCGGGGTGGCAGCGGTGGCGGCGCGTTCGCAGGTCAGGGCGGTGCCGGGGGTCAGGCGGCCGGGCCGGCGGGGTCGGGGCCGGCGGTGGCGGGGCCCGTCGTGGCGGGCGTCCCGGCGGGGTCGGGCAGGCCGGGGAACGCGGCCGGGGCGGCGCCCCAGCGGCGGGCGCGCAGCGCGCAGTCGCGGAGCGCGTCCGCGGCACTGCCGCGCTGCGGGGCGGCGACGGCGGCGACCAGGTCGGCGTAGACCGCGGTGAGCCGGCTTTCGAGGTGCGCGGCCAGCCGGCCGGCGCCGGCCGCGTCGGTGACGGCGAAGGGCAGCTGGTAGCCGGCCGCCGCCGCGCCCGGGGTGGCCCCGGCGCCGCCGAGCAGCCGTTGCCAGGCGTCCCGCCGGGCCTGGTGGGCGGCCAGGGCGGTCCGCGCGTCGGTGCGCTGCTGGTCCTCCGGGAGCCGGGCGCCGACCACGCCGTAGCCGTAGATCGCGGCGTGCTCGGCGGCCAGCGCGCCCTGGAGGGCGGTGAGCGCCTCCGGGGCGGTGCCCGCCGTGCCGCCGGAGGCGGCGGGGGAGGCGTCCGGGGTGGCCGGGGCGGTGCCGGACGGCGTGGCGGGCCCGCCGGGCGGGTCGGTGGGCCCGGGCAGCGGGGCGGCGGCCGGAGCGGGGTCGCCCAGGGCGACGGCGTGCAGCACCCCGGCCGCGGAGACCGAGGCGAGCAGCCGGGCCAGCCCGGGCGAGGCGGCGCCGAGGTCGGCGAGCCGGGTCTGCGCGGTCTGCCGCTCCAGCGCGGCGAGCGCGGCGACGGTCGTCACCGTCGCGGCCGGGGCGGTGGCGGGCGGCGATCCGGGGGATCCCGAGGGGGACCCGGACCCGCCGGCGGACGGCGACAGGGACGGCGACAGGGAGGCGGACGGCGACAGGGAGTTGGACGGCGACGGGGAGGCGGCGGGGCCCGGCAGCCCGGCGGCCAGGGCGGCCCGGTGCTGGAGCACCTCGGCCCGCAGCGGCTGGAGCTGCCCGGCCTGCCCGGCCCCGGCCAGCAGGGCGTCGTACCCGGCCAGCAGCGCGTCGGTGGCGTCGACGGCGCGCAGCCGGACCGGCTCGTCCGGGTCGGGACGCCGGTGCTCGCCCCCGCCCGCGCCGCCCTCGTCGGGGGAGCCGGTGCAGGCGGCGAGGGCGCCGCCGGTGGCGAGGAACAGTCCGAGGGCCAGCAGGGTCCGTCGGCTGGGCGGCTGCATCGGGGTCACTCCGGGGCGTGTGCGGGAGGACGGCCTGCGTGCCCTCGTTGGCGTGAATGATTACAGAATCCTCACGGGTCCGGCCCCGGATTCCCAGGCCCCGGACCACGCCCCACCGGTGTGACCTTGCTCGCAGTGGGTGGTGCCCGGGCGCCCGCACGTGGTCCGGAATCGGTGGTTGGCGACTTCACCGGATAGGATTTGGGCCGAGCTGCCGCGACCCGGCCTGCGCCCGTCCGGCGCCGGACGGCGCGGTGCGCCCTCTGACAACAGCAGACGCGGCCGAGGAGTCCACCCGGATGAGCACCACCCACATCGACCGGCTGCGTGCGTTGCTGGAGCCGTTGGCCGCCCAGGCGGGCCTGGACCTGGAGGACGTCAAGGTCACCCAGGCCGGCAGCCGCCGCCAGGTGCAGATCGACGTGGACGCCGACGGCGGCGTGGATCTGGACGCCATCGCGGAGTTCAGCCGGGTGGTCGGCGAGGCCCTGGACACCTCCGACGTGATGGGCACCGGCGCGTACGTGCTGGAGGTCGGCTCGCCGGGCGCGGAGCGCCCGCTGGTCGAGCCCCGCCACTGGCGCCGGGCCGAGGGCCGGCTGGCCGCGATCCACCTGGTCGACGGCGGGGAGATCGTCGCCCGGGTGCTGGAGGCGGACGAGGACGGCGCGCTGGTCGAGGTGCAGCCGGTGAAGGGCCGCGGCCGGCCCAAGGAGCGCCGCCTGGAGTACACCGAGGTGTCCCGGGCGCGCGTCCAGGTGGAGTTCAACCGCAAGGACGACGAGCTCCTCGACCAGGCCCAGGACTTCGTGGACGACGACTCGGCGGACGACGGCGCCGAGGAGGGGGACGACGGTGCGCAGTGACGACCTGCCCACCGACCGCACCATGACGAACGTGACGAAAGACGAGGAGGCGTAGCCGTGGACATCGACATGAGTGCCCTGCGCACGCTGGTCAACGAGAAGAACATCCCCTTCGACCTGCTGGTCGAGTCCATCGAGTCGGCCCTCCTCACCGCGTACCACCGCACCGAGGGCTCGCGCCGCCGCGCGCGGGTCGAGCTGGACCGCAAGTCCGGCCACGTGACGGTCTGGGCGACCGAGGACCCGGCCGAGCTGGACGAGGGCGTCGAGCCGAAGGAGTTCGACGACACCCCGAGCGGCTTCGGCCGGATCGCGTCCAGCATCGGCATCCAGGTGATGATGCAGCGCCTGCGCGACGCCGCCGACGACCAGACCTTCGGTGAGTACGCGGGCAAGGAGGGCGACATCGTCACCGGTGTCGTCCAGCAGGGCAACGACCCGAAGAACGTGCTGGTGGACATCGGCAAGCTGGAGGCCATCCTGCCGCCGCAGGAGCAGGTCCCGGGCGAGGACTACCGGCACGGCACCCGTCTCAAGTGCTACGTGGTGGCCGTGCGCCGCGGCGTGCGCGGCGCGTCGGTGACGCTCTCGCGCACCCACCCCAGCCTGGTGAAGAAGCTCTTCGCCCTGGAGGTGCCGGAGATCGCCGACGGCAGCGTCGAGATCGCCGCGATCGCCCGTGAGGCCGGTCACCGCACCAAGATCGCGGTGTGGTCGCGCCGGTCCGGGCTGAACGCCAAGGGCGCCTGCATCGGCCCGATGGGCAGCCGGGTGCGCGCGGTGATGGGCGAGCTGCACGGCGAGAAGATCGACATCGTCGACTGGTCCGAGGACCCGCGCGAGATGGTCGCCGCGGCGCTGTCCCCCGCACGGGTGACGAGCGTCGAGATCGTGGACCTCCAGCAGCGCTCCGCACGGGTGATCGTGCCGGACTACCAGCTGTCGCTGGCGATCGGCAAGGAGGGCCAGAACGCCCGCCTGGCCGCCCGCCTGACCGGCTGGCGGATCGACATCCGCCCGGACACCGAGGGGCAGTCCGACGACGGCGGCCGGGAGTCCTCGGCCGAGTAGTCGCGCCCCGGGAACCACCGTTCCACCGCCCCCCGCCGTTCCACCCCGGATCGGCGGGGCGGCGCCATGTCCCTTCGGAGGGGTAGACTTGCCTTCGTCTGGCCGGACGCACGTCCGAGCACGCCCGGAACGCACCTGCGTGGGCTGCCGCAAGCGCGCGGCCAAGCACCAGCTGTTGCGTGTCACGGCGGTCGAGGGCGCTTGCGTCCCCGATCCGCGTGGCGCGCTGCCGGGCCGGGGCGCACACCTGCACCCTGATCCGGCCTGCCTCGACCTCGCGGTCCGCCGTCGGGCGTTCCCCCGGGCCTTCCGGCTCCAGGGCACACTCGACACCGAGCGGCTCCGCGAGTACATCGGGGAGCGGGCAGGCGACACCCCGGCGCCCTGAGCTTCCTCAGGCCTCCGGCGGGCACCTCCCCGTTACGGCCGCCGCTCCACGCGGCGGAGAACCACCGCACCAAGCACAGTGCGCGGGCAGCCGCACGCCGTGCCACCAGTCAGGTACCTCGCGATGTGGAAGTAGGTCGAGATTGCGATGAGCACTCGATGAGTACGCGATGAGTACGCGATGGGTACGCCCATGAAGTAGCGACAGTCCGGCGGACGAGACACCCCGGACTCATAGATCAGGAGTGAAGTGGCTAAGGTCCGGGTTTACGAACTCGCCAAGGAACTTGGTTTGGAGAGCAAGGCCGTGATGGCCAAGCTGACCGAGCTGGGTGAGTTCGTCCGTTCGGCGTCCTCGACCATCGAGGCGCCGGTCGTACGCAAGTTGACTGACGCGCTGGGAGTCGCCCCCACCGGTGGCGCTGCCAAGCCTGGCCCGCGGAAGCCCGCGGCGCCCCAGCCCGCCGGCGGTTCCGCCGCCGGTGCGGCCGCACCCAGGCCGGGTGCCCCGACCCCGGGTCCGCGCCCTGCCGCGACCCCGGGACCCCGTCCCACCCCCGCTGCCGCGGCGCCCGCCGCCC
>NZ_JBHWUI010000088.1:0-36139 GCF_042737525.1 Kitasatospora sp. NPDC059973
TAGGTCTCCTTCCGTGGTGGTGGCGGTGGTGGGGGCCCCCCGGCGGGCGGCGCCGGGCGGCCCGGGGTGAGCGGGTACAGCCCCGGAGGGTGGGGGGGGGGGCGGGGCCCGCCCCCCCCGCCCGTCCGTCAGTCCTCGGCCACCACACGGGTGTTGCGCCGGGCGAGCCCGCTGCGGCCGGCGGCGACCACGATCCGGTCACCCGCTTAGGGGCGGCAGGTGCGGTCGGCGTGGTTCCGGGTGCAGACGGCTCGCCCGGAGAGGTCCCCCACCCTTCCGACGTCATACCACCGGACCACACCGACGGCGAACGATGGGGAGATGTCCTTCCGGTGTCCGGGGGGATCGGTTCCGTCCCCCGGACGGGCGAACCCGACGGGCGGTGCGCCGCCCCCGCGACGATCGTCAGGAGTGTCCTCCGCCCCTCCCAAGCCGCCAGGAGTACACCACCGTGGTCTCCCCGATCATCACCCCCGACGGTTCGCCGGTCCGGGGCCCGCTCGGAATGCTCGCCAAGGCCGCCTGGCAGGTGCTGCTGCTCGCCGGGCTCGTCTCGCTCGCCCTCGGGATCATCGTCTTCGCCTGGCCGAAGCAGACGCTGATGGTCGTGGGCGTGCTGTTCGGCCTCTACCTGCTGGTCATCGGCATCGTGCAGCTGGTCGCCGCCTTCGGGACCCATGTCACCACCGCGATGCGGGTGCTGGCCTTCATCAGCGGCGCGCTCTGCGTCCTGCTCGGCCTGCTGTGCTTCCGCAGCGCGGTGCAGTCGCTCCTGCTGCTGGCGCTCTGGATCGGCATCGGCTGGCTGTTCCGGGGCATCACCCAGCTCGTCGCCGCGATCTCGGACGCCGACATGCCGGCGCGCGGCTGGCAGGCCTTCGCCGGGGCGGCCAACACCGTGGCCGGTGTGCTGCTGATGGTCTGGCCGGTCGGCTCGATCACCGCCCTGACCGTGCTCGCCGGGTGCTGGCTGCTGTTCCTCGGCCTGATCGAGATCATCACCGCCTTCCAGGTCCGCAGCCGGGCCAAGGAGATCCCCTCCGGCGTCTGACGACCGCGGCCCCGCGCCCCGGCGGACGCCCGGCAGCGGCCCTACGGCACGGGGGCGTAGCCGATCACGAACTCCGCCGCCCGCAGCCGCTCCGGGGTCAGCCGCAGCCCGGTGAGCTCCTCGCCGAGGGCGAAGGCCGCGGGCGTGGTCCGGTCGATGCCGCGCCCCTCGGCCGTGCTGAGGTCGAAGCCGACCGCCGTCAGCAGCTCCGCCACCGCGTCCGCGTCGGCGCCGTCGCGGTCCGCCGGGAAGAGCGGCTCGAAGTGCAGCCGGTTCCGCGCGCCCTCCTGCCAGTGGAAGTGGTCCACCGCGTTGACGTTCCGGAAGTGCGAGACCAGCCTGGTGCCCTCGGCGAGGTGGGGCAGCAGGCCCCAGCTGGTCCCGAGGTAGCCGTTGACCTCCAGGGCCACCGCCCAGCCGTCGAGTTCGGCGGCGGCGACGAGCAGCAGCTCCTCGTCGCCGCCGAGCGCCCCGTCGCCGTGGCCGTCCTCGTCGCCGTCCTCGTCGGTGTCGCCGCCGTCCTCGTACCGGTCCCAGGCCGCCAGGACCTCCGGGGTACCGGTGACCCGCCGGCCGGGGGCGGCGCCGAAACGGCGGAGCAGCTCGCCGGCGGACACCCCCTCGACCATGGTCAGGCAGTACGCCTCCATGAGGGTGGCGAACTCCCCGGAGTCGAGCCAGGCGTAGTCGCTCGCGTGCGCGGTCATACCGGGATCCTGCCACCCGCCGCCGACAGCTCCCCGGCGGCGGCCGCCCGTCAGCTCCAGGCCGGCGCGTCCGTGCCCCAGCGGCCCGGCGGGCGGGACCAGTCGGCGGGGCCGCCCTGGTAGCCGATCGGCGGGAGCGCGTACCGCAGCCGCCCGTACGGGGAGTCCGCCTCGGTCAGCCACCGCTGCGGGTCGTAGGGCTCCGCGGCCGCCGGGCCGGGGGCGGCGGGCCCGATGCCGTGCTGCAGCCAGGAGGCGGTACCGGCCAGCGAGAAGCGCAGGTGGCGGCCGCCGGGGCGGCCGGTGCGCTGCTCGGTGAGGGCGCGCAGGACGCCGGCGGCGATCAGGTAGCCCGTCCCGTGGTCGAGCGCCTGGGCGGGCAGCGCACCGGGGCGGCCGTCGGCGCCGGCCTCCGTGACGGCGATGCCGACACCGGCCTGGACCAGGCTGTCGAAGCCGCGGCGCCCGGCCCAGGGGCCGGTCCGGCCCCAGGCGTGGAGCTGGGCGACGACCAGGCCGGGGCGCCGTTCGAGCAGGGCGTCGGGCGCCAGGCCGAAGGCGTCCAGGGCGCCGGGGCGGTAGCCGGTGACGACGACGTCGGCGGTGGCCAGCAGCTCCTCGAAGACCGCGCGGTCGCCGGGGGCGGCGAGGTCCAGCCGGGTGGAGCGCTTGCCGGAGCCGGTGTCGGCGTGGGCGTCCTCGGCCTCGGGCAGCCGGGGCGAGTCGACCCGCAGGACGTCGGCGCCCAGCAGGGCGAGCGTGCGGGTGGCGACGGGGCCGGCGATCACCCGGGTGAGGTCGAGCACGCGGACGCCCTCGGCGGGCAGACCGGCGGGGCCGAGCGGGCGGGCGGCGGCCCCGTCCGTGACCCGGGTCTCGACCAGCGGGACCGCGGGGCCGCCGGCCGGCGCGACGGCCACCGCGAGCGCTCCCGCCCGGTAGGCGCGCTCCTGGATCCACTCGGCCGGGTGCTCGCGCAGCGTCGCGGCCAGCGGTTCGGGGCCGGTGTCGGCGGGCAGTCCGAGCGCGGTGAGCAGCCGGGCCCGGTGGTGCGGGTAGTTGGCGTGGGTGCGGACCCAGCCGTCGGCGGTCTGCCAGAAGCCGGAGAGCGGGGCGAAGCTGACGGGGGCGCGGCCGTCGATCCGCAGGTGGCGTTCGCTGACGAAGGCGGTGGCCACCGCGCCCTGGTCGATCCGGACCGCCGGCACCGGGCCGCCCGACCGCAGCGCGGACAGCTCCCCGGCGGCCAGCGAGCAGGCGGCGACGGTGGCCCGGGCCAGCTGCCGGACCGGCAGCCGGGCGGGCAGCACGCCCTCGGGCCCGTGGAAGGAGACCCGCTCCACCAGGTCGGCGGGCCCGCCCAGAGCGGCCCAGGCGTGCGCGGTGGGGCCGTCGGGGGCGGCGGCGGGCGGGGTGGCGGGTGGCGGACGCTCTGTCATGCCCGCATTCTGCTCCGGTTCTCAGGCGCTCGCCGTGACGCCCGCCACCAGCATCAGCAGCACCGCGGAGACCATCGTCATCCGCCGGGCGGCCTGCGGGGTGGCGCCGAACCGGCCGCCCAGCCGGCCACTGGCGTGCGCGACCAGGGCGTAGACGACCGCGCAGGCCAGCACATTGAGCGAGCCGAGCGCGAGCACCTGGCCGCCGACCGGCAGCGCGGCGGCCGGGTCGACGAACTGCGGCACCAGGGAGAGGTAGAGCAGCAGGCCCTTGGGGTTGAGCAGGGCGGTGAGCATGCTCTGGCGCAGCACGGTGGCGGTGGGCTGCGGCGGTGCCTGCGCGAAGGCGGTGGCCCCGCCCCGGCGCAGCGCGAGGAGCATGCCGGCCGCCAGCACCAGCAGGTACCCGGCGCCGACCAGCCGGAGCACGGGCAGGACGGCGGGCACCGCCCGCAGCGCGGCGGCGAGGCCGGCGCTGGAGAGCAGGGTGTGCACGGCGTATCCGGCGCAGACGCCGGCGACGGCGACCAGTGCGGCGCGGCGGCCCTGGCCGAGGCCGCGGGCGGCGATGTAGAGCCAGTCGGGGCCGGGGGTGCAGACCAGGAGCAGGTCGACCCCCAGGAAGAGGAGGAGGGCGTGCGTGTCCATGGTCGTGACCTGTCGTGTTCGTTCCGGCGCTACGGTCACTGAAGGTAGCCGGAACGGCTCGGCACACGATGGCCACTTCATGCCCGTTCGGCCCGTGATTTGGCAGAATATTGCGCTATGGACCGTATCGACCGCAGAATCCTCCGCGAGCTCCAGCAGGAGGGCCGCCTCACCAACGCCGAACTGGCCGCCCGGGTGGACCTCACCCCCTCGCCGTGCCTGCGCCGGGTCCGGCAGCTGGAGCAGGACGGCGTGATCCGCGGCTACCGGGCGCTGCTGGACGGCGCGGCGGTGGGCCGCGGCTTCCAGCCCTTCGTGACGATCACCATGCGGCACGAGGACCGGGCGACGGTGGCCGAGTTCGAACACCGGGTGGCGGAGCTGCCCGAGGTGGTGGAGGCGCACCGGCTCTTCGGCGAACCGGACTACCTGCTGCGGATCGCGGTGGCGGACATCGCGGCCTACGAGCGGTTCATCACCGACGTGCTCTCCGGGCTGCCCGGGATCGCCCAGGTGAACTCGCACCTGACCATGAAGCAGGTGAAGGCCGACCGCGGCATCCCGACCGGCGGGTAGCCGCCCACGGGGGCGGAGCCGCGTCAGAACGTGAAGCGCAGCGCCCGCACCCGGTGGTCGAAGTTGGACGGGATCAGCTCCGGCTCGCCCACCGAGCGGGCCTGCGGCAGGCGGGTGAAGAGCTCCCGGTAGAGCACCTTCATCTCCTGCCGGGCGAGGTGCGCGCCCAGGCAGTAGTGCGGCCCGCCGCCGCCGAAGCCGAGGTGGGGGTTGGGGGTGCGGGTGATGTCGAAGGCGTCCGGGTCGGTGAAGACGCTCTCGTCGCGGTTGGCGGAGCCGAAGAAGAGCACCGCCTTCTCCCCCGCCCGCAGCAGGGGGCCCTCGGGGCCGCCCAGCCGGTGGTCGACGGCCAGGGTGCGGCGGAACTGGATGATCGGCGTCGCGTGGCGGACGATCTCGTCCACCGCCCCGCCGAGGTGGCGGTCCGGGTCGCCGAGCAGCAGGGCCCGCTGCTCGGGGTGGACGGTGAGCAGGTGCAGGCCGTGGGCCAGTGCGTTGCGGGTGGTCTCGACACCGGCGACCAGCAGCAGGGAGAAGAACGCGCCGAGCTCCCGGCCGGTCAGCCGGCGGCCGTCGACGTCGGCGGTGACCAGGGCGGAGATCAGGTCGTCGGTGGGCCGGCGGCGCCGCTCCCGGCCGAGTTCGGCGACCATGCCCTGCATCCGGGCGAGCGCCCGCAGGCCGCGCCCGGGCACCCGGATCCGACTGCGCAGCGGCCGGGCCACCCCGGTGTTCTCGGAGGCGTGGTTGACCTGGTCGAGGATCGCGCGGCGGGGCTCCTCCGGGATGCCCATCATGTTGCAGATGACCTGGAAGGGGAGCTCGGCGGCGACCGAGGTGACGAAGTCCTCGGGCCGGTCCCGTGCCACTCGGTCGATCAGGCGGGCGGCGACCAGGCGGATGTCGTCCTCGACCCGGGCGATCAGGCGCGGCGTGAACGCCCGGGAGACGATCCGGCGCAGCTGGGCGTGGCGGGGGTCGTCCAGGTTGACCATCGAGTCGCCGAACAGCGCCCGGACCCAGCGGGCGGGTTCGGGGGTGGTGACCCCGGGACCGCTGAGGAACACCGCGGGGGTGCGGCTGGCCTCGACCACGTCGGCGTGCCGGACCAGGGCGTGGTAGCCCTTGGCGCCCTTGGCGCCCTTGGCACTCCTGCCGCTCCTGGCGCCCTTGGCGCCGCCGGCCCGCTCCCCGGCCCGTTCGCCGACGAAGACCGGGCCGGGGAGTCGGCGCAGCTCGGCGAAGGCGGCGGCCCGGGCCGGCGCGGGCAGCTGCCAGAACCCGGGGTCGGCGAGGTCGACGGCGGGGGTGTCCGTCGCGGCCACTGTGCCCATGCCGGGCCTCCTGTCCTGTCGGTGCCCACATTTAGTCAGCACCGACCGGCAGGGTGTCAAACCGCAACTACCATGCGATGAAACGATATTCAGACGCGCGCATGCGAGGTGATGTCCGCGCCGAACTCCTCGATCATCGCCGGGGTGACGGTCGGCCGGGCCCGGGCGATGGCCGCCAGGTAGTCCTCGGTGCTCGCCCCGTCGGCGGCGTCCGGCCCCGTCACGGCGGCCCCGAGGGGGCCCGCTCCGGCAGGGTCCGCTCCGGCAGGGTCCGCTCCGGCGAGGTCCCGTTCGAAGGCCGCCTGGGCGGCGACCCGGGCGGCGTGCTCGATGTCCGCCGGGGTGAACAGCTCGCTCGCCCCCACCAGCGCGTCGAGGTCCACGTCCGCCCGGCCGGCCGCGTACCGGGACCAGATGGCGGAGCGCGCGGCCGGGTCCGGAGTGCCGATCGGGATCAGGTAGTCGAAGCGGCCCGGGCGCAGGAACGCCGGGTCCAGCGAGCGGATCGAGTTGGTGGCGCAGACCAGCAGCCGTTCCTCGCCCTCCCGGAACCCCGGGATGAGCTTGAGCAGCTCGTTGGTGACGCCGTGCATGCCGCCCTGGACGCCCTCGGTGCGCAGCGGCGCGATCTCCTCCACCTCGTCGATGAAGACCAGCGCGCGCTCCAGCCGGCCGATCCGGGCGAAGGCGTCGCGCAGCGCGGCCGCCAGGTTGCCCTCGTCGGCCAGCCGGGACGGCAGCAGTTCGACGAACGGCCAGCCGAGCCGGGAGGCGATCGCCCGGGCGAAGGTGGTCTTGCCGGTACCGGGCGGTCCGAACAGGGCGATCGCGCGCGGCGGGCGCACACCGTGCCGGGCGGCCCGCTCGGGCTCGGCGAGCGGCGCCACCACCCGGCGCTCGATCAGGTTCTTCTCGGTCTCCATCCCGGCCACCTTGGCCCAGAGGTCGCCCGGCAGCAGCCGGCCGCCGAGTTCCTCCAGGAGCCCGCTCGCCGCGCCCGCCTGCGGCTCGTCCTTCTCGAAGTAGGCGGCCGCGGGGCGGCGGGTGTAGCCGGCGTTGTGCAGGCCCTCGCCGAGCAGTTCCTCCTCGGGCAGCACGTAGGCGATGCGGCGCACCCGGCAGGCCACCAGCCGGCGCTCCAGCTCGCGCAGCAGCGAACTCGCCAGGCCCCGGCCGCGCCAGGCCGGCGCGATCGCGATCCGCATCACCCAGGCGCGCTCGCCCGCCACGCAGGCGAGCGCGGCACCGATCGGCGCCCCCTGGTGCACGGCGACCACGGCCGGCTGGCGCGAGGTCAGCGCGCTGATGCACTCCGCCAGGGAGAACACCGACTCCTGGCCGAGCTCCGCCGTGGTGTCGATCAAGTGGACCACCGCCGCGAGGTCGTCCTCGCGATAGTCGTGAACCAGCCAGTACATCGGCCCGCCCGCCTCTCCGTGCTCACCGGCCCGTGCCGTCGTCGACCGGCGGCGCGGCGCCGCGCGGTGCCCAGACGGTACGGGCGGGCGCGGGCGGCGGTCCCGTGCCGGAACGGACAAGCCGGGGCCGGGCAACCGTACGAACCGCCTCTGGCGCGCCGCCCTCGGGGGCCCGCGACGGCCGTGCACCGGCCGGGCGGCGGCGGTCCGGCCGACCCCGGTCGACCCCGGTCGACCGCCCCGGTCGACTGCCCCTCCGATCGCCCGTCCGATCGCTTGGCCGACTGCCCGTCCGGGCAGCCGGGACCGGGCGGCCGGGCATGTTCTCACGGGGCCGAACCGGCCAATACCCGAGGGCGCGGTCCTGGCCCGCCGGGGCGAATGCGACGATGAGTGTCATCGTGATGACCGACCGAATCCGCGCACTGCGCGCCGTGGTCTTCGCCGCGCTCTGCGTGGCGCTGGCCGCCGCGGCGCACGTCACCATGGCCGGCGCCGGGGTCTCCCCGCCGGTCCTGGCGGGCGCCTTCGGTCTCACCCTCGGCTTCGGCTGGCTGCTGGCCGGCAAGCGGCGGGGACTCGGTCCGATCAGTGTCTGGATGGTCGCCGCGCAGAGCGCGCTGCACCTGATGTTCGAACAGGCCGGGGCCCTGGCCGCCGACCGCGGCGGGTTCGGCCGCGTCGCCACGACGGACTGGGCCGGCCTGCTGCTCTGCAATCCGGACCAGACGCCCACCGGGCTCTCCCCCGCCGACCTGGCCCGGATGGCCGGGATCGACCCCGACGTGCCGCCCGCCACGGGCGTCCGCGTCCTGACCGGGACGCACCACCACGGCACCGCGGCCGCGGTGGGCCCGCCTCCGGCCACGGCCGCCGCGGACCACGGGCTGGCGGGCCTGACCGGCGGGTCCGGCCTGTCCGGCGACGCGGCCGGGCTGTCCGGAGCCTCCGGGATGCCGGGGATGTCCGGCCACGGCATGGCGGCCCACTCCATGTCGGCCGGGATGCTCACCGCCCACCTGCTCGCCGCACTCGCCTGCGCGCTGCTGCTCCGGCGCGGCGAGACGGCGCTGACCCGGCTGTTCGAACTGCTCGGAGCACTCGGCACCGTGCTGGCCGGGGTCCTGCTGCTCCCGGTGCTCGCCCTGCTCACCCGACCGCGCGGCTTCGAGCCGCCGGTCCCGCCCCGGCCCGCCGCCCGTCGGGCCCGCCCGCCCCGACCGGTGCTGCTCTCGCACGCCCTCGTCCGGCGCGGGCCGCCGTCCTTCGCTGCCGCCTGCTGACGCGCCCGCCGCCCGACGCCGTTCCGGTGTCCGCGCCGCGGCGGGCAGGTCGCCCCGCGCCGTGGCTAGGCCGCGCCGCCGGGGCCCGGGCCCGCACGCCCCGCCGCCCCCTGCCGGGACACGGCGACCCGTGCGCGTCCACCGACGCCGAGCGCGCCGCCCGCAGCGGCCGCCGCTCCCGAGCACTCTCCTCAGGACCTCTTCATGCCTGACTACGACGGCGCACCGGCCTCGCCCGGCGCCACCGTCCTACCGCTCCGGCCCCGACCCGTCGTCCCCCTGCCCGGGACCGCCCGTCACGCCGGGACCGCCCGCACCCGACCCGCGCCCGCCCAGGCTCGCGAGCAGGTTCGCCGACCATGCCGCCGAGGGGCCGTCCGGGTCGATCCCCGTCGTGCGACCGCGCAGCCGTTCCGCCTGCTCCTGCCAGCCGCGGCAGGCCTCGCAGCGCGCGAGGTGCTTGTCCAGCCGCCGGTCCGGCAGACCGGTCGGCTCACCGTCGAGACGGGCGGACAGAGCAGTACGGAACTGGGCGCATCTCATGTGACCATCGTCCCGCACCGGGCCCCGGGCCGGACCGACCGGGTGGGGGTCCGGCATGGATGACGAGCAGCTGACCGCGCTGGCCCTCGCCGCCCGCGCGGGCCGGCCGGCCGACGTCGAGGCCTTCGTCATGGCCACCCAGCGGGACGTGTGGCGGTTCGTCGCCCATCTGACCGACGTGCAGTCCGCCGACGACCTCGCCCAGGAGACCTTCCTGCGCGCTCTGCGGAGCCTGCCCGGTTTCGCCGGCCGCTCCTCCGCCCGCACCTGGCTGCTCTCGATCGCCCGGCGGACCGTCATCGACCGCTACCGCACCGCCGCCGCCCGCCCGCGCTGCGCCGCCCTGCCGGACTGGGAGGAGGCCGCCGAACGGCAGAGCGCCCCGCCCGCCGCCGGGTTCGAGGACGGCGTCGCGCTCGGCGACCTGCTCGACCGGGTGCCCGCGCAGCGCCGGGAGGCCTTCGTGCTCACCCAGGTGGTCGGCCTGAGCTACGCCGAGGCCGCCGCGGTGGCCGGCTGCCCGGTCGGCACCGTCCGCTCCCGGGTCGCCCGGGCCCGCGAGGAACTGATCGCCCGCCTGCGGGCGGCCGAGACCGGCGACCCGGCGTCCCCGGGACCGGCCACCCCGCTGGCCGCCGCCTGCTGACGCCGCGCCACCGGCCCGGTCGGCGCGTCCGGGCCCGGTTCCTCCCTCATCGGGGAGAGGAACCGGGCGGGCACGCCGACCGGGCCCGGGCCCGGAGCGTCAGGGCTGGCGCGTCGGGCCTGGCGCGTCAGGGCTGGCGCGTCGGGCCTGGCGCGTCAGGCCCGGGCGCGGAAGGCGGCGGGGCGCTCGGGCGAGGCCTCGGCCAGCGCCTTGACGACCGCGTCCACGCCCGCCCGCAGACCGTAGACGGGGGTGTCGGGCTGCTGGCGCCAGGAGTCGTCCAGACCGCCCGCGTCCACGCTGTCGAAGCCCAGCTCGTCGATCAGGGCCCGGACGACGCGCTTGGCGGCCTCGTCGTCACCGGCCACCGGGAGCGCCAGCCGGTCCGGGTCGCCCTGCGGGCGCGGCCGCTCCAGCAGGTCCTCGGCGTAGGTGCCGTTGAAGGCCTTCACCACCGGGTGCCCGAGGTGGCCCTCCGTCCACCGGCTCTCGGTCTGCCCCTCCTCGATGGCCGCGATCCGGCCGTCCCGCTGCTGCGGGTAGTAGTTGCCGGTGTCGATCACGACGAAGCCCTCGGCCGCGCCGTCGAACAGGCCGGACGGCAGGTCCGGCACGTTCTTCAGCGGCACCGTCACCACCACGATCTCGGCGCCGCGCGCCGCCTCCGTCGCGGCGACCGGCGTGGCGCCGGTCTCCTCGGCCAGCGCGGCCAGGGTCTGCGGGCCGCGCGAGTTGGCCACGGACACCTCGTGCCCGAGGGCGGTGAGCCGACGGGTGAGGTTGCCGCCGATGTTGCCCGCGCCGATGATGCCGATCTTCATGATGATCCTTCCGGTCCTGCCGCGATCATGCGTCGTGCCTGGCTGCAACCCCGGAACGGACCGGGCTATTTCCCCGTGCCGCCATCCGTGCGACCCCCGTGCCGCCGTCCGACCGACTCGCGTCCCTGCCGGACCGGCACCGGGCCGACGGGGTCGATCGTGCCGGGAGAACCGGGGCCGAACCAGGGCCGAACAGGCGCTGAACCGGGGGCTTACTAGATCACTAGTGGTCTAGACCAGCCATCCGGTCGCCGCATTCCGGCCAACCGGGAAATTCCCTCAGGTGTTCGGAACCGGAGCTCCCCCGCCCCCGACTGCTGTACCGGACGCCGCCGACGAGGCGGTGTCGCACAGCACGGCAAGCGGAGGAGGACCCATGGCAGCGCGACAGGCGCCGGCCACCGGCGGACCGGGTGACGGTCCGGCAGAGCAGCCGGACCGGTGGATCCTGGTCGTGGCGGCCGGGCTGCTCTCGTTCGTGGCGATGCTCGACATGAACGTCGTCAACCTGGCGCTCACCGACATAGCCGCCGGACTGCACGTCTCGTCGACCACCGCCCAGTGGGCCGTCCTCGGCTACCAGCTCCCGCTGGTGGCGCTGCTGCTGCCGGCCGGGCGCTGGCTCGGCCAGGTCGGCGCCAGGTCCGCCCTGCTGCTGGCCGTCAGCTGCTTCGCGCTCTGCAGCGTGCTCGCCGCCGTCGCCCCGTGGGCGGGCTGGCTGATCGCGGCGCGGCTCGCCCAGGGCGCCTTCGGCGCGGTGCTGTTCGTGCTGATGCCGGTGCTGGCCGCCACCGCCGTCCGGCCCCAGCTGCGCGGCCGGGCGATGAGCGTCCCCGCCACCCTCGGCCCGCTCGGCGCCGTCACCGGGCCGGTGATCGGCGGCCTGCTGCTCGACCACGTCGGCTGGCGGGCCATCTTCCTGGTCAAGCTGCCGGTCTGTCTGGTCGCCCTGGCGATCGCCCACCGGCACGCCCCGCGGGGCGGCCGGCTGCGCCTGCCCGACCGGGGCTCCCTCGGCGACGCCGCGCTGATCGGCTCGGCCGTGGCCGCCGTCATGCTCGGGCTCACCCTCGCCCCCGACCGGCCCGGCCTGCTGCTGCTCGCCCTGCCCGCCGCCCCGCTGGTGGCGCTCTGGCTGCGCCGGCCCGGCGGGCGGCCGGTCACCGCCGTGCTGCGCGCCTCCGGCACCGCGGGCGTGAACGGCTCGGTGCTGGCCCTGGCCGCCGGCTTCGCCGCCACCCACTACCTGCTCGCCCAGCACCTGCGCCGGGACGACGGGATCAGCGCCACCACCACCGCCCTGACCATGCTGGCGTTCCCGCTGGGCATGGTGCTGGCCGGCCGCTTCGGCGGGCGGCTGGCCGACCGCTGGGGCGCCCGGCCCACCGCGCTGACCGGCGCCGTCGTCACCGCCACCGGTCTGCTGCTGCTCGTCCCGCTGGACTCCGGTTGGACGCCGGCCGACATCTCCTGGCGGCTCGCGCTCGCCGGGGCCGGCATGGGCCTCAACGGCGGCCCGGTGCAGGCCCTGGTGATGAGCGCCGCCCGCACCGGGCAACTGGCCACCGCCGGCTCCGTCGTCCAGCTCTCCCGCAGCCTCGGGTTCGCCCTCGGCCCGGCCCTCGGCACCTCCGCCGCCCTGGTCGGCGGCAGTGGCCCCACGGCCGGCCGCGCCGGACTCGTCCTCGCCACGCTGGCCGCCACCACGGCCGTGGCCCTCCTCGCCCTGCACCACCGCGCCCACCGCGCCGCCCGCACCGTGCTCCCCCCGCTCCCCGAGCAGGCCGGGAGCACCGACGGGGCGAGCGGCGCCGACAGCACGACGCGCTCCAGAGCCTGACGAAGCGCCCTCGCGCGCACCACCGATCCCGACCGGAGGACCCCGCATGACCGACACCGTCCACGACCCGACCGCCGGCAGCCCGGCGGACACCCCGCGCTGCCCGTTCGGCTACGACGAACTCCCGGACCCGGTACCGCTGTACGGGCCCGCGTACAAGAGCGACCCCTATCCGCTCTACCGGCGGATGCGGGAGGCCGGGCCGGTCCACCGGGTCCGGTTCCCCAGCGGGATCGCCGCCTGGCTGGTGACCGGCTACCGGGCCGCCCACGAGACCCTCAACGACCCGCGGCTCGGCAAGAACCACGCCCTGGGCAACGAGGGCTGGCGCCGGCTCGCCTCGATCATGCCCGAGCCGCAGCACTCCCAGCTCCAGGTCCACCTGCTGCACCAGGACCCGCCGAAGCACACGCAGATGCGCCGGCTCGTCCTGGACGCCTTCGCGCCGCGCCGGGTGGAGTCCCTGCGGCCGCGCGTCCAGGAGCTCGCCGACGCCCTGGTCGACGAGCTGCCCGGGACCGGCGGCGCCGACCTGGTGGCCGGCTTCGCGGCCCACTACCCCTTCCGGGTGCTCGCCGAAGTCATCGGACTCCCGCCGGAGTTGGCCGCCCGATTCGACCGGGACTGGGGCAAGGTCGTCCAGCCGGTCGGCCCGCAGGACCCGGGCCGGCCGGCCTACGAGGGCCGGCTGCGCGGCCTCCAGGGGTACATCGCCGACGTGGTGGCCCACAAGCGCGCCCACCACGACCCCGCCGGGTCCGACGTCGACCTGCTCGGCCGGCTCGTCGCCGCCTGCGACGCGGGCGAGTTGACCCCCGAGGAGCGCGACTCGATCGTGTTCCAGCTGCTGGTGGCCGGCCAGGAGCCCGTCACCAACCAGATCACCACCATGCTGATCACCCTGCTGCGCCACCCCGAGCAGCTCGCCCGGCTGCGCGACGGCATCGCCGCCGACCCGGGCCTGCTCACCCGCGCGGTGGAGGAACTGCTGCGCCACGACGCCGCGTTCGAGCTCACCACCTGGCGCTTCTTCGCCGAGGACAGCGACCTGTACGGCACGACCGTCCCCGCCGGCGACTCCGTGATCGTCTCGCTCTGCGCCGCCAACCGCGACGACGAGCAGTTCCCCGAGGCCGACGTCCTCGACTTCGACCGCACCCCCAATGCCCACCTGGCCTTCGGCCACGGCATCCACTACTGCCCCGGCGCGGCCCTGGCCCGGCTCGAACTCCAGATCGCCCTCGCCACCCTGCTCACGCGGCTGCCCGGACTGCGGCCGTCCACCGAGGACGGCGCGGGCATCGACGCGCTCACCTGGGTGCCCGCCGTGCTCGCCCGGGGCGTGAACCGCCTCCCGGTCGCCTACGACCGGCGGGTCTGACCGCCCCGAAACCCCCGCGCTCCCTCCCGTCGTCCCGGCGGCCACCGCCGGGCGTGGCTCCCGCCTGCCCCGAAGCCCGCACACCGCTCGTCCCGTGGAGGACCACCATGCCACCTACCGGCGTCGCGACCGACTCCCCGACCGACACCCGTTCCCCGGCCGCCACCGCGGCCGGCACCACCGCCCGACCCGCCGAACACGGGCCCACCGACCACCGAACCGCCGAGCCCCGGCCGGGCGCCGCCCCGCCCGGCGCCGCCCGCCGCCCCGGCGCCCCGGCGCCGGAGTCCGTGCCGCGGATCTGCGCCGCGATCCTGGAGCTGCTGCTCCCGCACCGCCGGGCCTCCGACCCCGAGGTCGACGCCACGACCGCCGACTTCCCGCTCCAGCTGGAGCAGTTGGCCGACTTCGTCGCCGCCGGTGACCCGATCGTGTTCACCCTGCCCGGCTTCCCCTGCAAGTCGCCCAACTCCGCCAAGGTCCTCGGCCACCTGCCCGACGAGGGCGAACGCCTCTCGCTCACCTTCCTCGACCGGCTCTGCGAGGAGATCGGCACGCTCTACGAACCCGGCGCACAGATCCTCATCTGCTCCGACGGCCACATCTTCGGCGACCTCATCCACGTCCCCGACGACCACATCGACGAGTACTCCGACGCGCTCTCCGCGATGATCGCGCGGGAGGGCCTGAGCCACCTCGCCACCTTCGACCTGCGGGCCGTCCTCGGCGACCTGCCGTTCGACGAGAAGCGGGCCCGGGTGCACGCCCAGTACGCCCCCAGCAAGGAGGAGTTGCGCGAGCAGGTGCTCACCGACGAGGAGACCCTGCGCCTCTACCGCGGCATCACCCGGTTCCTCACCGAGGACACCGCCGGCTTCACCGGTACCAGGTCCGCCCTGCAGCGCGACTGCCGGCAGCGCGCGTACGGCGTCATCCAGCGCAGCCGCGCCTGGGGCGACCTGATCGCCGAGCAGCACTCCCGGTCCTTCCGGCTCTCCATCCACCCCCAGCGGGTCGGCGTGGCGAAGTTCGGCATCCGGCTGCTGGAGGCCGCCGACGTCTGGATGACGCCGTGGCACTCCGCGGTGCTCCACCGCCCCGACGGGCGCTGGGAGTTGCTACGCAGCGAGGAGGCCGGGCGGATCGGCCGGCTGGTGGAGCGCGACGGCCGCCCGAGCCACTACGAGACCTCCTGACGTTTCGGCGATCCCGCCATCGAGGCGGGCGTGCGGTGGTCGAACGCGATCAACGGATCACCCGTGAGCGGGTGTTCGACCACCGCCGCCCGCACCCCGAAGACCTTGGCCAACAGCTCGGCGGTCAGCACCTCGCGCGGCGGCCCGGACGCCACCAGGGCGCCTTCGTGCAGAACGTGCAGGCGGTCGCAGACCGAGGCCGCCGCGTTGAGGTCGTGCAGCGCGATCAGCGTGGTGCGGCGCTGTTCGCGCAGCAGCGCGAGCAGCTCGACCTGGTGCCGGACGTCCAGGTGGTTGGTCGGCTCGTCCAGCACCAGGACGTCCGGCTGCTGGGCCAGCGCCCTGGCCAGCAGCACGCGCTGGCGTTCACCGCCGGACAGCTGGGCGAACCGGCGGTCCGCCGCGCCGGCCATCTCGACCCGCTCCAGGGCGTCCGCGACCAGCCGGTGGTCCTCCGCGTCGTCCGACGCGAAGGCCCGCTTGTACGGGGTGCGGCCCATCGTCACGACCTCGCGGACGGTCAACTCGAAGTCCCCGCCGCGCTCCTGGGGCAGCGCCGCGATGTGCCGCGCGGACTGCGCGGCGGTCAGCCCGGCCAGCTCCCGGCCGGCCAGCAGAACCCGCCCGGCACTCGGCCGCAGATGCCGGTAGACGGTGCGCAGCAGGCTGGACTTGCCGCTGCCGTTCGGGCCGACCAGCCCGGCGATCTCCCCCTCCTCGGCGACCAGGTGGACGCCGGCCACCACCGTCCGTCCGGACAGGGTGACACTCAGATCCTCGACCGCGATCCTCAATTCCGCTCCAGTCGTCGGTCCAGCAGGAAGAGCAGGGTGGGCGCGCCGAGCAGCGCGGTGACCACCCCGATGGGGAGCTCCTGGGTGTCCAGGGCGGTCCGGGCGAGGGTGTCGACCACCACCAGCAGCACCGCCCCGGTGAGCGCGGACAGCGGCAGCAGCCGGCGGTGGTCGCCGCCGACCAGCAGCCGGCAGACGTGCGGCACCATCAGCCCGACGAAGCCGATCGCGCCCGAGACGGCGACCAGCACCCCGGTCAGCACGCTGGTGACGACGAAGATCTCGCGGCGCAGCCGGGTGACGTCCACCCCGAGCCCGGCCGCCGTCTCGTCGCCCATCAGCAGCGCGTTCAGGCTCCGCGCGCGGGCCTGGAGCAGCGCCAGCCCGAGGGCCACGGCGACGGCCGGGACGGCCAGTTGACCCCAGACCGCACCGCTGAGGCTGCCCATCAGCCAGAACAGCACGCCCCTGGTCTGCTGTTCGTCGCTGGTCTGCAGGACGAGGTAGCTGGTGAAGCCGGCGAGGAACTGGCCGATGCCGATGCCGGCCAGCACGAGCCGCAGCGGAGAGAACCCGCCGCCGCGCCGGGCCAGCAGCCAGACCAGGGAGAACGCCGCCAGCGCGCCGAGGAAGGCGGCCAGCGAGATGGTCAGCCCGATGGCGCTGCCGAAGGCCAGCTCCAGGCCGAGGCCGCCGCCGAGGACGATCACCGCGACCGCGCCGAGCGAGGCACCGGAGGAGATCCCGAGCAGGTAGGGGTCGGCGAGCGGGTTGCGGACCAGTGCCTGGACGGCGGTGCCGACCAGGCCGAGCCCGGCCCCGACCATCGCCGCCAGCAGGGCGCGCGGGACGCGCAGTTGCCAGACGATGAGATCCCGGGTGCCGGGCTCGGGAGCGCGGCCGGTGAGCCGGTGGGCGACCACCGACCAGACCTCGCCCGGGGCGATGTCCACCGAGCCGAGCGAGACGGCGGCGGTCAGCGCGGCGACCAGGGCGAGGGCGAGCACGACGGCCAGCGGCCCGGCGCGCAGCGTCCCCGTCCGGCTCCGCCTGGCGGCGACGGCGGCCGATGCCACCGGCCTACCGGCCCTTCTCGACGAGCGCCGGGTACACGGTGGCGGCGATCTGCCGCACCGTGTCGGCGTTGCGCACCCCGGCGATGGTGGTGACCTCGGAGCCGATCCGCAGGAAGCGGCCCTCCTGGACGGCCTTCAGGCCCTGGGTCGCGGGGAAGCCGCGCAGGAAGGCCTCGGCGTCCTCGAACGCCTTGCGGTTCTCCTCCTCGGTGCCCCGGTTGCGCACGGCGAGCTGGATCCAGTCCGGGTTCTTGGCGACCACGTCCTCCCAGGACGCCGGCTTGAAGTCGGCGTCGCAGTCGGCGAACACGTTGCGGGCGCCCGCCAGGGTGATGACCGCGTTGGCGACCTGCCGGCCGCAGACCGATATCGGCTGCTTGGTCCCGGCGTCGAAGTCGAACAGGAAGTAGCTCGGCCGCTGGTCGGCGGGCACCGCGGCGGTCGCGGTGCGGACCTCGGCGATCTGCCGCTCCATCCCGGTGACCAGTTCCTCGGCCCTGGCCGCCGTACCGGTCACCGCGCCGAGCCGGCGGATGTCCTCCTCCACCTGGGAGAGGTCGGTGCGCGGCGCGGGGGCGGCCTTCGGCGTACCGGCGCAGGCGGTGGAGAGCAGCATGACGTGCTGGATCCCCGCGGCCGCGAACTCCTGCTCGCTCGGCACCGCGCCCGCCCCGCCCATCATCGGCATCGAGCCGAAGGTGTCCACGTAGAGGTCGGCGCCCGAGCCGAGCAGCTTCTCCTTGGCGATCACCTTGGCGCCCAGGACGGGCACCCTCGCGCCCTGCTCGGCCAGCGCCGCCGGCAGGCTGCCCTTGCCCGGCGGGAACCCGGTGCCGACGACCCGGTCGCCCGCACCGAGCTGGAGCAGCATCTCCAGGGCGGCGGCGTTGCTGGTGACGATCCGCTTCGGGGCCTGCTGGACGGTGGTCTCCTTGCCCTGGCAGTCCGCCACCCTCACCGGGAACCCGGAAGCGGCGGACTGCCCAGCCCCACCGGTCCCGTCACCGCCGGCGCTGCTCCCCCCACCGCCGCTCCCGCAGGCCGTGGCGAACAGGGTGATGGCGGCCGCGATGCCGCAGAACACGCGAGGGCGCATGGAACTCTCCTGGTCAATGATCGTGCTCGGGCCCTTCCTGGGAGCCCGGACCAGGTAGTCGGCCGCCGCACCCGCCCGGTTCCCACGACTTTCCCCCGCCGGACGGGCCCGTTCGGCCTAGGGTTTGCCGCATGGCCTCCCACCTCGCCCAGCCGCCCGAGCCTCCCGGGGCGCCGTCCGACCCGCCGTCAGGGTCCGGTCCGCGAGCGGGGTCCCGGCCGGGCGGGCCCGGCAGGGTGACCGTCGGCGGGCCGCAGCTCCGGGTGGACGACCTCGGGCTGGGGGTGCCGGTCGGGCCCGGCCCGGTCCGGCGGATCGTGTCGCTGGTCCCCTCGCTGACCGAGGCCGTCGCCGCCACCGCTCCCGGCCTGCTGGTCGGCGCCACCGACTGGTGCAGCCACCCCGCCGACCTCGCCGTGGCCAGGATCGGCGGCACCAAGAACCCCGACGTCCGCCGGATCGCGGCCCTCGCGCCGGACCTCGTCCTCGCCAACGACGAGGAGAACCGCCGCCCCGACCTCGACGCGCTGCGCGCCGCCGGCCTCGCCGTCTGGGTCACCGACGTCCGCACCCTGGAGCAGGCCTTCGACTCCCTCCACCGCCTGCTCACCCTCGGCTGCGGACTCCCCCGCCCCGCCTGGCTGGACGCCGCCGAGGCCGCCTGGGCGGACGTCGCCCCGCCCGGACCGGTGCTCCGGCGGGCCGTCGTCCCGGTCTGGCGCCGCCCCTGGATGGTGCTCGGCCGCGACACCTTCGCCGGCGACCTGCTCCGGCACCTCGGCGTCCAGGTGACGCTGCACGCCGGCCACCCGGACCGCTACCCCGCCGTCCCCCTGCCCGAACTCCTCGCGAGCGGGCCCGAGGTGGTCGTCCTCCCGGACGAGCCGTACCGCTTCACCGCCGAGGACGGCCCCGAGGCGTTCCCCGGCATCCCGGCGGCCCTGCTCAGCGGACGCCATCTGACCTGGTACGGACCGTCGTTGGCGCAGGCGCCCCGGGTACTCGCCGCGCAGCTGGCCCGCGCCCGGCCGGGAGCGGCGCCGGACTGACCGGGCCGCCCCGAGCCGGACCGCCACGCGGGCGCCGGGACGCCGGAGCCACGTACCGAACGTCACCCCGGGGCCCGCGCCGGTAGGACGATCACACCGTCGTAGGATGACCGCCTCTCGCCGGGACGGCCGGCGAAAACGGGGGCGGAAATCCATGAAGGTGCGTGCTTCACGGCAGGCGCTGGTTCTCGTGTCGGCGGCGGCCGTGTCGACGGCGCTGCTGACGGGCTGCGGCAGCAAGAAGGCGGACGGCAGCACCGACGCCGCGGCGGGCCCGGCGGTGGCCGCCACCGCCGGGGTCTCGCCTTCCGGGACCCCGACGGCCGATGCCCCGGCGACGGCGAGCCCTTCGCCCGGCACGAGCACCTCGCCCGGCCCCAGCACCTCGCCGAGCGCGACGGCGGGCAAGTCGGCCAAGCCGAGCCCGACCGCGTCGGCGAGCACGGCCAAACCCGGCACCACCAAGCCCGCGGACCCGGCCGCCAAGGCCACCAGCGCGCCCCCGGCGGCCCAGGCGGCCCCGGCCCCGGCAGCCGTCGCCGCGGCGCCCGCACCGACCGCGAAGCCCGGCCCGGTCGCGCCCCCGCCGCCGCCCGCGCCCGCCACCCCGCACGTCCCGCCGCTGCAGAGCGGCTGCACCCCGACCAAGCCCCAGCCCGACGAGCCGAAGGAGGCCGTCGCGGCGGCGCTCGGCTCGGCCGCCGGGCAGTCCCGGACGCTGTTCCTCAGCAACGGCGGCACGGACCGGCTCCCGGCGCTGCCGGTCAACCTGGTCAAGGCGATCGCCTGGCAGGAGAGCGGCTGGCAGTCCGGCATCCTCGCCTGCGACGGCGGCATCGGCACCATGCAGATCATGCCCGCCACCGTCAGCTGGATGAACAGCAAGTTCGGCACCACCTCCGACCCGAAGACGCTGGCCGGCAACGTCCAGCTCGGCACCCAGCTGCTCGACTGGCTGGTCGCCTACTACGGCGACTCCTCCTTCGGCGGGAAGTACGACCTCTCCCCCGACCCGGCCACCGGCCGGACACCGCTGCTCGACCTGGTGATCGCCGCCTACAACGCGGGCGCGGGCAACGTGCACTACAACACCGTCACCGACCCCGTCACGGGCGCGACCGGCGGGAGCGTGGCCATCCCGAACCCGGGCTACGTCGCCAACGTCAAGGCGCTGATGGCCGGCGCCCCCTGGAACAAGGCCGGCTGACCACGGAGCTGACCACGGCGAAGGGCCCGGTGCGGGAGGCGTACCTCCCGCACCGGGCCCTTCGGCGTCGCTTCGGGTCAGCCGCGCGCGGCCGTCACGGCGGCGCCCAGCGCCTCCTTGATGCGCGGGCCGAGGCGGCCGAAGCCCAGCTCCTTCATCGCCGCCCGCAGCAGCTCCTCGTCGCTGCGGTCGACACCGTCACCGTCCACCCAGCGCACGACGGCGAGCAGCTCGTCGGCCGAGTAGGCGGTCACCGGGCGCCCCGGCGTGAAGTCCGGCTTCCCGGGCCCGGCGGCAGGGGCGGCCTTGGGGGCCTTGGCAGCCTTGGGGGTCCTGGGGGCGGGCTCGGGCTTGACGGCCGGCTCCGCCTCGGCGAACGCGACCTCGGCAACCGGCTCCACAACCGCTTCGACATCCGCAGCCTCCGGCTCGACGGCCTCGGCCTCGACCGCGGGCACACCCTCGGCAGCCGGCACGGCTTCAGTCTCGGTCTCGGTCTCGGTCTCGGGCTCCACGACCACGACGACCTCAGCGACCTCAGCGACCGGCTCGGTGACCTCCGGCTCGACCTCGGCAGTCGGCTCGACGACCTCGGCAACCTCGGCAACCTCGGCTACGGACTCGGCCGGAGCCGCCTCGGGCTCGACGGCCTCGTCCTCAACCGCGGGCACACCCTCGGCAGCCGGCACGGCTTCGGTCTCGGACTCCACGACCACGACGACCTCGGCGACCGGCTCGGCAACCTCGACCTCGGCGACCTCGGCAGTCGACTCGGTGACCTCCGGCTCGACCTCGGCAGTCGGCTCGACGACCTCGACGACCTGCGCAGCCTCGGCTACGGACTCGGCCGAAGCCGCCTCGGGCTCGACGACCTCCGGCGCAACGGCCTCGGCCTCAACCGCGGGCACAGCCTCGGCCTTGGGCTCCACGACCTCGGCAACCTCGGCCTCGACCACCTCGGCCGCCGCGACCTCCGGCTCGGCCTCGGCCTGCGCCGGGACAGCCGGAGCCGCGTCCACCAGGTCGTCCGCCGCGGGCGAGGGCGCCGGGAGCGAGACGACGAGCGGCCGGGCCTCGACGGGCTCCTCGGCCGTGGGCTCGTCCGCTCCGGTCGCCGCCTCGGCCACGACCTGCTCGGCCTCCGCCTCGGTCGAGCTGTCGGCCGCCACCGGCTCGGCCTCGGTCTCGACAGTCGCCTCTTCGACAACCGCCTCTTCAACGGCCGCCTCTTCGACAGCCGCCTCTTCGACGACCGTCTCCTCAACGAGCGCCTCGGCGGCGCCCTCCTCCTCGGCGACCGGCTCCACGGCGGCGAGCTCCTCGACGGGCGTCGCCTCCGTCGCCGTCAGACCGTCGCGCTGACCCCCGGCCAGGGCCTGGCGGGCACCGTAGGCAGCCTCGGCAGCGCGGCGGTCGGCGCCGGCGGCGGCGAGCTCGGCGAGCAGGTCGGCCAGACCGGCCTCTTCGAGCGAGGTCCGCAGGGAGCGGATGGTGGGGAGGCGGTAGAGCGTGCCCTCGTCCGCCGCCAGACGCTCCACCAGGTCGATGAGCTCGGGGAACGGCTGTGCTTCCAGGTCGTGCTCGGGCAGCAGCCGGCCCAGGTCGCGCAGCGCGGCACCGATCGCTTCGAAGGCCGCCGCGGTCCGCTCCGCCAGCGGGCCGTCGGCCGGCGGGACGGGCAGCGCGCCCGAGGGGGCGAGGACGGCCCAGGCCCGACGTTCGATCTTGGCCGAGGCGAGCGCCTCGTGCAGCTCCTCGGGGCGGACCTTGCGGCCGCCGGCGACCAGCGCGGCGGCCTGCTTGCGCAGCCCGCGCACCCGGAGGAACGACAGCTTGACGCCGTTCTCGCGCCGCCAGGCGCGGTCGGCCGTGGCGGCGACGAGCGCGTCCAGGTCGGCGTCGTACGCGGCGCCGATCAGGGTCGCGGAGGTCTGGTGGACACGCTGGAGCGTCTCGGCGAACAGCGCCGCGACGGCGACGCTGCCGGGCACCTCGATCCTGGCGTCGGCGGCCAGGGCGGTGACGGCCTCCCAGGTCTGCTGGAGGTCGCTGCCACGGAGTTCGGCGAGGGCGGTGGAGGCGGCGCGGGCGTCCTCGGGGGTGGCGACGGTGTCGACGGCGGCGTACCACGCGTGGGTCCCGGCGGTGAGGGTGAAGGCACCGAGCTCGGCGTAGCGGCCGAGCTCGTCCCGGAGGCCGGTCTCCACCGTGGCCGCCTGGCCGCGGTTCTGATCCGGGTCCGTGGCGTCCTTGGCGTCTGCGGCGGCCTTGGCGTCTGCGGCGTCGGCGTTGCGCGAGTGAAGCACTGTCATGTGAGGTCCGGTTCTGGGCGACTGCGGCGGGGCGGGCGGCGAGGGGGCGGCGGACCGGGTGCGCACGGAGGCCCCGGCGGGAGGGGCTGGGGGCGCGCGTTCGGGCCGCCGGTTGTGGAGGCCAAGAATACGGGTGCCCGTTCGAGCCTTGCACGCACCCACCGTCCGACGGGCCGGTGTGGCGTGCCACACCGCCCGCCCGGCCGCTACTCGGGAGGGCCGGGCGGGTGGTGCGGTGCGGGGCCGGGCGGGTGACCGGACCGCCGTCGCAGACCGTCCAGCGGTACCGAACGGCTCCGGCGGCCGAGCGGCGGCCGGTGACCGGAACGAGTGAGGGTGTCAAGGCTGACCGGCGCGAGGTACTCGTGCAGCGCGGTCCGGTGCCACCACGCGCCGGTGGACCGCAGTTCGTGCCAGTCGGTGAAGCGGTAGCGGTGGAGCGTCGCCCGGACGTGGGTCGGCGGGGCGTCCGGGAACGGGTTGTGACGCAGGAGCCTTAGCGTGGCCGGGTCGTTCGTCAGCAATCGGGCGACGAACGGCAGGAACCAGGGCCGGGCGTACGCGGGCGAGATGGCGGCGAACCACATCAGCCAGTCCAGCCGCAGATGGTAGGGGGCGTACTGGCGCGGCAGGCGGCGCACGTCGCCGGGCTTGCCCTTGAAGCCGTACTCGCGCCAGACCGTCCGCCCGGTGACGGTGGCCTCGTCGGTGCCCTCGACCACCACCTCCAGGCGGATCCGGTTGACGCTGCCGAAGGCGCCGTAGGTGTTGACCAGATGAAGCCGGTTGAAGGATCGGTTCATCACCTGTTCACGGGAGACCATGTTCCGGACCGGCCAGTAGCTGAGCACCGCGACGGCGACGGTCAGCGCGATCACCAGGCCCTCGAACCAGCCGGGGGTACCGCCGTAGGAGCGGGTCCGGAAGGACAGCCCGAAGCGGGCGGGGTCCACGGCGGCGAGGGCGAGGGTGATGGTGAGCCAGTTCAGCCAGGCGAAGTTGCCGGAGGCCACCAGCCAGAGCTGGGTCACCACGACGATCACGGCCGCGTAGCCGGCGACCGGCTGCGGGAGGAGCAGGCCAACCGGTACCAGGAGCTGGGTGACGTGGTTGGCGGCGACCTCGGCCCGGTGCAACGGCCCGGGCAGGTGGTGGAAGAACCAGCTGAGCGGTCCCGGCATCGGCTGGGTCTCGTGGTGGTAGCGCAGACAGGTCAGGTCGCGCCAGCAGCTGTCGCCGCGCAGTTTGATCAGCCCGGCGCCGAACTCGACCCGGAACGCCAGCCAGCGCAGCATCCAGAGCACCGGGAGCGGCGGGGCGACGTCCTGGTTGCCCAGGAAGACGGCGAGGAAGCCGGCCTCCAGCAGCAGGGACTCCCAGCCGAAGGAGTACCAGGTCTGGCCGACGTTGACGATCGACAGGTAGAGCAGCCAGAGCACCGCCCACAGCAGCATCGACGCCCAGAGCGGGACGGCGTCGCCCAGGCCGGCGACCAGGCCTGCCGAGAGCAGGGCGCCCGTGCCGGCGACGGCGGCGAAGAAGCGGTCGCTGTAGTGGAGGTGGAAGAGGCTCGGCGCGCGGCGGAACGGCACCCGGGCGGTGAAGGCGGGCACCGGAAGCATGCCCTCGGCGCCGATCAGGGCCCGGAACTGCGCGGCGGCGGCCACGAATCCGGTCAGGTAGACGACGGCCAGCAGCCGTTGCACGAGGACCCGGCTCGGCCCGTACTCGGGTGCGGCGAACCAGTCGGCGAACCACTCCATGCGGCCCATGCCTACCATCGGTGGCCGTGCCGCGGGCGCCCGTCCGGGGGACGGGGCGTCCGGTTCACCCGCGCGGCGGCCGGGCGGCTCGCAACGAGCTGCGGCAGCGCTGCGGCGGAGGGCGGTGCGGCGGTGCGGCGGCGGACGACGGCGGCCGACGACGGCGGCGGGCTCCCCGCGACGCGCTTCGGCGGGGCTGCGGCCGCGACTACGGCGGCGGGCTCCCGGCGGTCACCGTGGTGGGGCGCCTCTCCTCGGGGGTGAGAGGCGCCCCGGCACGATGGCGGGGCCGGTGGGTGCGGGGTCCGTCCTGGACGTGGCGCCGGTCCGGGACGTGGCGCCGGTCGTGGTCGGGCCGGCGGCGGTGGCCGGTCCGGCGGCTGCGACGGCGGCGGTCGTGTCGGCGGCACCGGTGGTGGTGGTGCCGACGGCGTAAGTCGTGGTCGTGGTCGTGGCGGGGGTCGTGGCAGGGTCCGTGTTCATCGTGGTGGGGGACGGGTGCGGTGGCGTCCGGGGTCAGCCCGGGAGGACCAGCCCGGTCTCCCCGCCGCCGATGCCCGGCCGACCGGTGGCGCCACCACCGCTCTGCTGGAGCCGGTCGACCAGCAGCGCGGCCAGCGTGCCCAGCTCCTCCTCGGTGCGGGACTGCGCGGTGACGTCCATGCCGACCACGAGCACGCCGTTCACCTGGCCGGTCCGCGCGGCCCGCTGCGGGGTGCAGGTGAAGCTGAAGATCTGGTGGATCCGCTGGGCGTCCGGCCGGGTGGACTGGAAACGGACGTCGTTCAGGACGGCGGTCCGACCGGTGTGGTACGCCTCGGCGACCGTCTGCTCCAGCCCGGCGGCGGCCAGCTGCGGATAGGCCTGCCCGATCGAGCCGTGGGCCACCGGCGCACCGAAGGCCTCGACGTGCCCGGGGTTGACGTAGCGGAGCTCCTGCTCGGGCCCGCGGGTCAGCATGATCGGGAACGGCGAACCGTCGAAGGCGGCGAACATCTCCTGCTGCTGGGCGATCAGGTTGTCGCGCAGCCGGATCTCGGAGAGCAGCGCCTCGGCGAGGTGCTGGATGTCGCGCAGCCGCTCGCGCCCCCACTGGCGGGGTTCGCGGTCGAGGACGCAGACGGTGCCGATGACGGTGTCGGTGTCGTCGACCAGCGGGGCGCCGAGGTAGGCGCGCACCCCCAGCTCGTCGACGACCGGGTTCCCGGCGAACCGGGGGTAGGCGAGGACGTCGTCGAGCGCCAGCGGGGAGCGCTGGGCGACCACGTGCGGGCAGAAGCCGTGGCTCAGCGGCATCTCCCGGCTCGGGAGGTCGAAGACGATCCCCCGGTCGGCCCAGGAGCAGCCGGTGTCGCCCGGGGCGGCGGAGTTTGGCGGAATGAAGAGCCCCCGGAACATCTGCCGCTCGTCGTTGATGAAGTTGACCATGGCGATGGGGGCGCGGGTGAGGCTGGCGGCCAGGTGGGCGAAGCGGTCGAAGGCCTCGTCCACGGTGGGTTCGTTGAGACCCAGGATGCGCAGCCGGCGGGTCCGCTCGGACTCGCCGGCGGCACCCGGGAACTGGCCTTGAGTGCTCATCACATCAGTCATGGCGCACATGTAATCAGACCATCGGCGCGATGGACGCTCTCGGCCCACCCGACTCCCACGACTGACGGGCGGTCAAACCCGCACGTGGACGACGCTCCAGCAGGGCCGAAAAGCGGGAATGATCATTCCCCCGCCGCGGCGGCTTTCAATCCTCCTCCGACTTCGGGCGATCCGTTTCGCGCCATTCCAAGATCGACTATGGAGAGGGCCGGATCGCCATACGACAATGAGCCCTGCCGAAAACAGGGACGGGTTTCCGCCAGGATCCCGCCCCGCACATCCGCGCGTACCGGCTGCACCAGGGCAACCGGCCGCCACCTCATCACCCCCACCCTTGGGCGGCCGGAGCGGTTCGGCTGCACGGACGGAGGCACCACCACCCCGGAATCGAGAGGACCCAGCATGGCGATGGACTACTTCACCGACGAACGGCACGAGAGCCTCCGCGCGGAGGTACGTGAGTTCGCGGAGAAGGAGGTGCGCCCGCAGGTGGCCAGAATGGAGGCCGACCGGACGGTCGAGGTCGAACTCTCCCGCGAGATCGCCCAGCGCGGCTGGATCGGCGCGACCATTCCGCGGACCTTCGGCGGGCTCGGTCTCGGCCACCTCGCCAAGACGGTCATCGTCGAGGAGCTGGCCCGGGTCAGCGGCGCGATGGGCGCGATGGCGCAGGCCTCGCAGCTCGGCGTCGCCAAGGTGATCCACTTCGGCTCCGACACCCAGCGCCGCTACTGGCTGCCGCGGTTCGCCTCCGGCGAGGTGCTGCCGACGATCGCCGTCACCGAACCCGATTCGGGCGGCCACGTGCTCGGCATGACCGGCACCGCGCGGCGCGAGGGGGACGAGTACGTCCTCAACGGCCGCAAGTGGTTCGTCGGCAACTCCCACATCGGCGACGTGCACGGCGTGGTGCTCCGCACCGGCGAGGGCAGCCGGGGCCTGTCCGCCTTCCTGGTGGAGAGCGACCGCCCGGGCTTTCGCACCGGCAGCCCCGGCTCGCAGAGCGGCCTGCACGGCTTCAGCTTCGGCGAGATCGTCTTCGAGGACTGCCGCGTCCCCGCCGCCAACCGGCTGGGCGAGGAGAGCCAGGGCCTGGACATCGCCTACTCCTCCTCGACCCTGTACGGACGGCTGAACCTGGCCGCCGTCGCACTCGGCATCCACCGGGCGATCGTGGAGGACACCGTGCGGTTCGCCGAGGGGCGGGTGCTCTACGGGAAGCCGCTCTCCCAGCTGCCGAACATAGCGCTCAAGCTGGGCGAGATGCAGTCCCGCCTGATGACCGCCAAGCTGGCCGCCTACCACGCCTCGCACCAGCTGGACCACGGCCGGCCCTGCGACGCCGAGTTGATGAACGCCAAGCTGATCAACACCGAGTACGTGCTGGACTCGGCGCGGAACGCGATGGAGATCCACGCCGCCCGGGGCCTGCAGGCCGAGTTCCACATCGAGCGCTACCTGCGGGACGCCACCCACATCTACCCGCCCGCCGGCACCTCCGACGTCCAGCGGCTGCGGCTCGGCCAGGTGGCCTCGGGCACGTACGGCAAGCAGTGGTCGGCGGAGCTGTCCGACCTCACGAGCTGGGCCTGGACCGAACTGGCCCAGCGGGAGGCCCGACTGGAGGCCGAGGCCGCCCGCCCGGCCGGCGCCGCCCTGCTGCACATGCCGCTCGCCGGCTGAAGCCCCCACCCCCCACACGGAGGCATCCGAGCCACCCGGAACCGGCCCACGCCCGGCTTCCGGCCCCACCTCGGACTTCCCGTACTTGACCTGTTCCTGACGGCTTTCCGGAGACCTCCCCTCAGGCTCCCGGGAAGTCGTCGACGACCAGGACCACCGTGCTGACCTGCGGAGATCCGCCGAAAAGCGGCCGATCGACCGATGTAAAGACGCGTCACCATCCGCTTACATATCGTCAGTTGATGTTGCGACAGGGCCTCCCGGGGCTGATAGCGTGCCCGAAGTCGGCGGCCGTGCTGCACCCGCTCGGACGGTGGTACCACGCCACCTCGTCCGACCCCCTCCGGGCCCGCCGGCCGTGGCGGCTCCGAGACCCCGGCCGGACCGCACACGGGCAGACCCGCCGTTGGCCCTGCACCAAGGAATCAGATGCCAGGCATATCGGCCCCGCGCACGGGCCACCGCGCCGGCCGGTCCGGCTCGCTCCGCCGCTCTCTCCTCGCCCTCGTGCTGGTCCCCTGCCTCGGCCTCGCCGCCACCTGGGGCTACGCCCTCTCCCTGCTGCGCGGCACCGGCCACCGGACCGCCCTGGCGGTCGTCAGCGCGGCCGTCGCCGTCGTACTGCTCTGGAGCCTGACCCGCGGCATCCGGCTGGCCCGGTCGGTGTCCGCCCGGCTGCGCGACCTGCGGGCCGACACCCTCTCGATCGCCCGGCACGAGATCCCCCAGGTGGTCGGCCGGCTCCGGGCCGGCGAATCCGTCCCGCCACCGCCCGCCTGGATCCCCGCCCGGCGCCTCGGCGACGAACTCCACCAGACCGCCGAGGGGCTCTCCGCCGTCCGCACCGCCGCGCTCACCGCCATCGTGCACCAGGCCCAGGGGCGGGAGGGCACCAAGAAGGTCTTCCTCAACATCGCCCGCCGCACCCAGATCCTGCTCCACCGCCAGATCAGCATGCTGGACGCGCTGGAGCGCGAGCACGAGGACCCCGGGCTGCTGCGCGAGCTGTTCGCGGTCGACCACCTCGCCACCCGGATGCGGCGCAACGCCGAGAACCTGGTCATCCTCGGCGGCGCGCTGCCCGCCCGGCGCTGGCGCAACGCCGTCCCGGTCGTCAACGTGCTGCGCAGCGCCGTCTCGGAGACGGAGAACTACTCCCGGGTGGTCGTGCAGGGCATCCCGCGCGTCGCGCTCGGCGGCCAGGCCGTCGCCGACGTCATCCATCTGATCGCCGAGCTGATCGAGAACGGCACCACCTTCTCCCCGCCCTACACCAAGGTGCAGGTCTCCGCGCAGGAAGTCCCCCGGGGGCTGGCCGTCGAGGTCGAGGACCGCGGCCTCGGGATGTGCCGGGACGAGTACGAGCAGCTCAACGCCTACCTGGCCGACCCGCCCGAGCTGGACGTCTCCGCGCTCGGGGACGACCTGCGGCTCGGCCTCTTCGTGGTGGCCCGGCTGGCCTCCCGGCACCACATCCAGGTCACCCTGCGCTCCTCCCCCTTCGGGGGGACGCGGGCCGTGGTGCTGCTGCCGTCGGCGCTGCTGGAGCGGATGGAGCAGACCCCGTCCGTGGCCGGCCTGCCGCCCGGCGCCCGGGTGACCCGGCCGCCGGTGGTGGCGGAGGCCGACCGGAGCGGGGACGGCGTGAACGGGGACGGCGGGTCGGGCGAGGAGCCGGAGGCCCCGGAGGAGCTGACCGCGGGCGCGCCCCCGGCTCCCCCGGCGGCCGGCTCGCCGATCCCCGGGCTGCCCGACGCGGTGGTCGTCCCCCGGGCCTCGTCGTGGCAGCCGTCGGCGCCGCAGGCCTCACCGTCGCGGGCTTCGTCGCCCTGGCAGGACGACAACCCGTTCGGCGCGGCCTCGGGCGGGGGTGCGGCCGCCGGTGTTCCGGAGGGCGCTCCTCCGGAGGGTGTCCGCCCGAACGACGCGCCTTCGGACGGCGCCCCTTCCGACCGCGCGCCTTCGGACGCTGGCGCGGTAGCCGGGGAGGCGTCCGCCGGACCGCGGTACGCGAACCCTCAGGAGGCCCTGTGGGACGGCGTGGTGGAGAGCCACCCGGCCGACCCCGCCACGCGTACGCACGAGGGCGTCCAGGAGGTCCCGTCGGACCACGGACTCGAAGGGCACCCCCGCGTCCCGCCCGTCCTCCCCCGGCGGGTCCGCAAGACCGGCCCCGCCCAACAGAGGCCGGACGAGGTGTGACCCGGCGCCCCGGCCACCGCTCCGGCGGCGGCCGGGTCGGGTTCTCGGCCGCGCGCCGGTGCCGGTATCGGTGTCGGTACCGGTACCGGTACCGGTTTCGGCGCCGACGTCGGCCGTACCGGTCGCGGTCAGACGGCGGCCGGGACGGCGGCCGCCGCCGGGGTGAGCTTGAGCTCCTCCAGGGCCCGCACCAACGGGGCCAGCTCCGGCGCGTCGGTGGCCTTGGCGAGCGTCGCCTCCAGGGTGGCGTCGTGCACCGGCCTGGCGGCTTCGAGCAGCTGGCGGCCCTGTGGGGTCAGCTCGGTGTAGATGCCGCGCCGATCGTCCACGCAGAGGAAGCGGCTGAGCAGGCCGCGGTCCTCCAGTCGGGTCACCAGGCGGGTGGTCGCGCTGCTGCTCAGGGCCGCGGCCCGGGCCAGCTGCTGCATCCGCATGTGCCAGCCGTCCTGCCGCGAGAGCGCGTCCAGCACCGTGTACTCGACCACCGACAGCTGGTGCTCGCTCTGGAGCGCCTTCTCCAGCGCGGCGTCGATGAGGCCGTGCAGAGCGGCGAGCGTACGCCAGCCGCAGGCGCGGATCTCGGCAGCATCGTCGTGGATACCCATGGCTCGCCCTTCGCTTTCCCTGTTCCGGCCCGGACCCCGGCCCGAGCTCGTGCACGAACCCGGGCTCGAACCCGGACCGGACCCGTGGCCCGGTCGGCCCACCGGCCGGTCACTTGTCCGGCCCCGGTCGACGGTAGTACGACCGGTCGAACGTCTTCCCGCCCCCCAGTATGCCATTCGACGCGCTTTACCTGCCTGTGCAAATACTTTCTTATGACCCGGCCTTGACCGGATCCTGCCCTTGCCAGCCGCCCGCGCAGAGCGCCGAGGCCAACTCCTCGCCGTAGCAGGCCGCCGCCAGCCAGGCGGAGGTGAACGCGGCATGGTCGTCCGCCACCACCCTGCCGAACACGTCGCGGGGCTGGTCCACCGCCGCCGCGTGCAGCGCGTCGAGCAGGGCCGCCCCCGTGGCCAGACCGGCCGCGCGCAGCTCCGACCGGCCGGTGTCCGCCGCCCCGGCGCCGAGCGCGAGCCCCTGCCGCCCGCCGGTCACCGCCTGCTCCACCCGGCGCGCCAGCAGATGGGCCGGAGCCGTGGGCCCGACCGGTCCGGCCGCACTGCTCGGGACCTCGACGGGGGCGGAGGTGCTGGACTCGGCGCCGAGGGTGAGATCGGCGGTCTGCAACCGCTCCAGGCCCAGATTGACCCGCGCCGCCCGATCGGCGGGAAGCGCGAGGGCCGGCTCCCCCGGCTCGGGTCCGGCCGGTGGCGTACCCACCGCGAGCAGCCGCAGCTCCGGGTGCTCGGCCCGCTCCAGCCGGCCGATCACCCGCAGCCGCAGGCCCGGCGCGGTGGCGAGCAATGCCAGGTTGCCCCGGAACGCCAGCCCGGGGTGGTCGTGCGCCGCGCGCAGCGCGACCACCGGCCCGCCGCAGTCGGCCAGCAGCTCGGGCACGCCGCCCGACCCGTGCGGGGCGGCGCCGAGCAGCGTGACGTCCAGGAACAGCAGGTCGCTCCCGGCCGGCCGGCCCTCGTACGGCAGCGCCGCCGCTGCCAGGGCCCGCTCCACCTGGACGGGCGGGGGCTCCGTCCAGAGCCCGGCGACCGGGTCCGCCGTCCACGCCACTCCCCCGGCCCGCACCGCTCGGACCGAACTGCCCGCGCCGAGCCGACCGTTGGCGGACCGCGTCGCCCCCTGGACGGCCAGCCCCGCCCGGCTGAACTCGCGGTGGCTGAGCAGGGCGTCACCCAACCGGACCGCCCGGTTCCCCGCGCCGACCGCCTGCGGGGCGGCCGTCGTCGGGTCGGCGTGCGGCATCACCTCGGCGACGGTACTCAGCACGCCGGTGGCATCCACCGCCCAGGTGAGTACGCCCGCGTGGGTGGCGGTCAGGACCGGTTCGGTGAACAGCCCGTACAGCCGCAGCCCGCCCGCCTCCCGGTAGGCCTGACGGGCGGTGCCGCGCAGGGCGGCGAGATCGCCGTGCCCCGTACCCGGGGCCGCGGTTCGCGCAGGGGTCAGGGCCGTGGCCACGGTCGGGGACAAGGTCGGGGACAAGGTCGTGGTTAGGGTCGTGGTCAGGGTCGTGGTCAGGTCGAGCAGCTCGCGCAGGCTGGCGACCAGGAGCGCGAGCCGGTGGTCCGGCTCGCCCGAGCGGGCGGCCCGGAGCCGGCTCACCACCGCGACCGCTGCCGCGGCCGGCCGGTGGAACCCGTTCAGCCGCGCCCGGTGGGCCGCCCGCAGCAGCTCCGCCTGGAGCACGGCGCCGGCTCCGCCCACACCGGCCGCCAGCACGGCCGCGGCGGCGCGGTGCAGGTGGTGGACGGCGGCCTGCTCGGCCGCCGTGAGCGAACCGCCGGAGGCGTTGTCGGGAGCGGCATCGGAAGCGGTGCGGGGGCCGCCGGGCGTGCCGCCGACCGGGTCCGGTTCGGTGCCCGACCCCGCGCCCGACTCCGAGGCCGGTTCCGGTTCGGTGTCCGGGCCCTGTTCGGTGTCCGGGCCCGGTTCGGTGTCCGGGCCATGTTCGGTATCTGCGTCGGCGATCCGGCAGACCGTGACCGCCGCCGCCCGGTGCACGCAGGCCGGCGCCAGCAGGCAGCCGCAGCGCACATCGGCCTGCCCCCGGACCACCCCGCCCGGCGCATGCAGGACGAGGGAGGTCTCCTCGTCCACCTCGATCCGCCACTCGTCGCCGTCCCGGCGCACCGGGCGCTCCGCCAGCTTGGCGGCCGCGCCGTCCAGCCGCTTCTGCAGGCGGGCCGACAGCCCCGCCACCACTTCGGCGACCACCTCCGGCCGGACGGCCGGCCAGGCCCCGCCGGACGGCACACTCTGCTGCTCTGTCATCGGACCTTCTCCCCCACCCAGCGGGCCAGTTCGAGCGGGCTCAGCGCCGCCACCGGCATTCCGGCCGCGACCAGCTGGCTCGCGACCGCCTTCGAGTAACGTGCCGTCCCGGTGTCGTCGAGCGCGGCGCAGCCGAGCACGTGACAGCCGGAGTCGACCAGCGCGCGGGTCTGCGTCAGCAGCCCCCCGATCGGTCCGCCCTCCTCGAAGTCGCTGATCACCGCGACCAGCGTCCGGGACGGCACGGTCACCAGCTCGCGTGCGTACTTCAGCCCGGTGGCGATGTGGGTGCCGCCGCCGATCCGGACCTCCAGGAGCAGGCCGAGCGGGTCCTCCACCCGCTCGGTCAGGTCGACGACCTCGGTGGAGAAGGCGACGAAGTGGGTGCTCAGCGAGGGCACCCCGGCCAGGATCGAGGCGGTCAGCGCCGCCCAGACCGTGGACGCCTCCATCGACCCGGACACGTCCACCACCAGGATCAGCCGCCAGTCGGCCGCCAGTCGGGCCCTGGTCCGGAAGACCGGCCGTTCCGGGACGATCACCGTGCCCGCGTCCGGATCCCCCGGCCGGGCCGGGCGTGCGGTGGCGAGGTTCGCCCGGATCGTCCGGTGGAGGTCGAGCCCGCCGCCGGGCCGCCGGCTCGGCCGCGGCACGCTGATCCCGGTGAGCGCCGGTCGGAGCCTGGTCGCCAGCTCCCGGGTGAGCTCGGACACCAGGCGCCGCACCAGCGGACGCAGCCCGGCGATCCGCGCCTCCGGCAGGCCACCGGCGTGCTCCAGCACGGTCCGGAGCAGGTCGACGGAGGGGCGGACGGCACCCGGGTCGATCGCGTCCAGCGCGTCGGCCCGGCCCTGCCCGACAGCGGCGGCGAGCACCTCTTCGCGGATGCCCGGCCCGAACAGTGCGGTCAGCTCCTCGGACCACTCCCGCACGCCCGGGTACGGGGCCTCACGGCCGCCCCGGTTGCCGCCCGCCCCGCCCCGACCGTCCAGCCCGGGCCCGGACCCCTCCCCGTGCCCGGTGCCGTACAGCTCGTCGAGCGCGGTCGCGAGCCTGGCCGCACGCCCCCCGAGGCCTCCGCCCCCCGGCCGCCCGAGCAGCAGCCGCCACCGCTCGGCCGGCGCGAGCCCCTGCCCGGCGGACGCGGGAGCGGACGCGGGAGCGGACGCGGGGACCTGCCCGGCGGACGCGGGAGCAGACGCGGGGACCCGCGCAGCGGGCCGCGCAGCGGGCCCGGCCTCCGGCCCCGGGCCGTGGCAGGGCTGGACGGCCTGCCCGCGGGCGGGGTGTCCGTCGTCGGCGGCCACGGCGAGGTGAGCCGTCCGGCCGGGATGATCGGCTGCCGCGAGCCGCCCGGGTGTCGGCTCGGCCGCCGGGCCACCGGCCGTCGCGGGAACATCGCCGGCCGGCCCGCCGACGAGCTGGTCCGCCGGCCGGTCGGAGCGCCCGGGTGCGGCGAGCGGTCCGGCAGTCGGCTCGGCCATCGGGGCGGTGGGTCGCTCCGGGAGCAGCCCGCGTCGTTCCAGGGCGGCCCGGGCGGCGAGGTCCGCGCGGGCCCAGGCGGCGAGCAGCGCCGGCGGAACGGCGTCCGGCAGGGCCTGCAGACGGCTGCCCAGCCGCTCCTCGACCAGTGTCAGCAACCGGTCGCGGGCGGCCGGGGCGAGGGTGTCGAAGCCGCCGCGCAGTGCGGGCAGCCGGTCCAGGAACGCCGTGTCGGACAGGGCGGTGACCCGCTCCAGCACCGGTTCGAGCGCCTCGGGCGCGGTGGAGAAGAGCCCCTCCGCCGCCGTCAGCAGACCGACCAGCGATCGGCCGAGGGCATGACGAGTCCCGGTGTCGGTGGCTCCGTCGACCCAGGAGGCCGCGCGGCCGCCGAACGCGCTCGGGCCGTCCTGCCCGAGCAGGACCCGCACGGCCCCGGCCGCTCCCCGGACCAACGGGCTCCCGCCGTCGGCGAGTTCGGTCAGCGTGTGGGCGAGCCGCACGCCGCCGGACAGGTCGGCCCGGCGGGCCAGCTCCACCAGGGCCCGGGCATCGGCGGGGTCGTCGGACCCGCCCAGCCCCTCCAGTTGGCGCACCGCCGCGTCGGTCAGCCGCTCCGCGGCCGAAGCGAGCGCGACGGCCCGGCCGCCGGGCTCGATCGGCCCGGCCCGCTCCCCGGGCGGCGCGGCCGGCTCCGTCCGGTCCGCGGTCCCCGGTGCGGAGGAGTCCCGCCGCGCCTCGGGGGCGAGGCCGGGGATGTGACCGGCGGCGAGGCGGTCCAGCAGGGCCAGTGCGTCCAGGAGTTCGGGGAGCGTCCCGCTCTGCGGGAGGACGGCGGTGAGCTGGGCGAGGCGGGTGTCGGCGAGCGCCGGCAGTCCGCAGGCGGCGGCGTCGGCGAGGCCCTGGACCACCTCGCGGGCGGTCGGGCCGTCGGCCTGCTGCTCGCGGCGCAGCCGCTCCCGCAGCGCCCCCTCGGCCGCCTGGGCCGGGGTGACGCCACGGGTGCCGGCGACCGTCAGCATCGCGGCGACGGTCGGGCTCCACTGCACGCGCCAGCGGGCGCCGAGGGTCTCGGTGCCGCCCGCGCCCACCCCGGCCACCGGTTCGCCGTAGGGGACGCCGCAGGCGGTGAGGCGGTGCAGGAGCAGGTCGCGGCGGCGGTCGAGGGCCGAGCGCAGCGGGTCCAGCCGGAGTTCCCGCGGGGCGGTCTCGGCGGAGTCGCCCGGCCCGGGGAGGCCGAGTTCGGTGAGCGCCGCTTCGACGGCGGGTGCCAGGCCGCTGCGCGGGGCGCCGGGCGCGGCCCGGCCGGTCCGGGTGCCGACCAGGACGCGCTCCAGCGCGCGGGCGACGGCCCGGCCGCGGCCGAGCGGCTCCCCCTGGGCGAGGACGGTCTGCACGGCTTCGACCAGTTCGCCCCGGCCGGGGGCGGCCAGCCCGCGCAGCCGGGCGAGGTCCCCGGCGAGCCGGACGATCTCGCGGGCGTCGGCCGGCCCCGACGGGTGGTCCTGGGTCCGCAGGGCCTGGCAGATGCGCACCGCGGTGCCGGTCAGGGCGTCGGCGAGCCGCTCCGGATCGCCGCCCGCGTCGAGCACCGTGTGCTGCCACTCGGGGTCTCGGATGCCTGCCGGATACCCGGACCGGGCGTCGAGCAGGGGGTAGGTGTAGGGGATCAGCGAGACGACGTGGTCGCCGTTCTCCGCGTGGCCGCCGTTCTCCGCGTGGCCGTCGTCCCCGCCGCCGTCGGGGTCGGGCCCGGCGGCCGCCGCGTCGTCGAGCAGCGCGGGGGCGTGGAACGCCCCGATGACGGCGGCGACCCGGCGCCCGTCGGCCCCGGCGGCCTGGATCCGCGCGCGCATCCAGGCCTCGCGTCGCAGGTCGTACGGGTCGACCCCGGCGCCGTCCGCCGCGTCTCGGCGCATCGCCCAGCCGACCAGCAGCGCGGCGCGGCGGACGGCCTCCGGGGTGGACCCGGGGGCGGCGGTCTCGACCAGGCGGTCCCAGAGGTCATCGTCGTCGTCCCGCCCGGTGAGCCGGTGCCGCAGCGCGGCGGCGACGCCGGGGCGGCCGTCGTGCGCGGTGCCCCCGCTCGCCCGGCGGGCCTCGGCCCGCC